>JBJOHE010000024.1:0-4837 GCA_046047895.1 Planctomycetota bacterium
GAGTGCCCTTGGGTGCGGCGGCGATATCCGGCTGATCGCGTTCATCACCAAGCCGGGGCCGATCCGGAAGGTCCTCACGCATCTGGGCGAACCGCTCGAGCCTCCGCCAGTCTCTCCCGCCCGTGGCCCGCCCACCGACTGGGGAGAGCTCGTCCAAGTCGACGACGACCGGGCAGTTTTTCAGGCGTCACCCGTCGAGCTGCCCGACATCGACATCCACAGCCTCTGATGGCATTCCATGCCACGGTGCGGACGGCCCGCGAGAAGAGCGGTTTGAAGGCCGGTCTGCGCCGACGAGAAAAATCCGGCCTTGAGCGTGGATAGGAAGCTCTTCGGCACCTCCACGATCGGGCCGCATCCAGTCCGATCAGCTCCGGCGGTTGCTCCTCATGGTCCTCGCTGCTCGGCCGACGCTTGCCGAAGTGCCATTGGCCGACCTATCCCTCCGATCTCGGCACCGTATTCGCCGGCGCCGCTGCAGCCCTTGCTGGGAGCCCGGGGCCGTTTCGACGCCCCGGAACTCGCTCTCACACAAAGTGTGAGGGACTCCTGCAAAGGGTGAGTCGAGGCCGGTGCCGTTTTCGGTGTGAGCGGCGAGCGAGCATCGACTCAGATGCATATTTTCTGTAGCGCAGCCCTTGCTTGCGGGATTGCAAGGCTCGCCGGCACGGCATTTGCAGGTCCGGTGTGGTGTCGAGTTCGAAAACCAACACCAACACGGAGACCGGCACCATGTTTTCCGAGAACGCTCTTTCCATCTGGGTTCGGGCCTGCGTTGTCTGCGCGGTGTCACTCGTCGTAAACGGGGTCCACGCTGCGGTCATCAATCCCCCTGTCACTGGTTCGGGCGTCTCCGTACCGCCGGGCGGGGCGGACCCGAATTGGGAAGTAGCCGCTCTGCCGAGTTTGTACACGTCGGCGACGACGCCCTACGCGGGATTCGTCTTTTCCGGCACCGGTGCCGGAGCTGTTCCAGCCAACTGGCTCGGTGGCGCGAGCAACGCAGGGGCGGCGGGGGCGCGGTGGATCGGGGCGCAAGCCGTGCCGGACGCGCTCTTCCCCGGCGGCCCCGTCGATCCGGGTGCGAATCCACCTCAGGTTAACTACAACGTCATTTATAGGTATTCGTTCAACGAAACCGTAGCTGGGCCTGCCGACTTTGCTTTTTGGGCGACGGCCGATAATGAGGTTCGGTTCTTCCTGAACGGCACGATCACGGCTGATGCGATGGCTCCGACCATCGTCGGAGGCACGCAGATCGGTGCCATCGCCGACGGGTTCGGAATACTCCACAGTTTCACCGGGACGGGATCCGTGGTCGCCGGCACCAACCATCTCTATGCCGTCGTCACCGACAAGTGGAATGATGACGGTGTTGTGGGCACATGGGGCTACACCGGCCTGATGGTTTCGCCAGTGCCGGAACCCGCTGGCCTCATGTTTGCAACGCCAAGTGCGGTCGCCCTCGCTGCGATGGGGTTTCGGCAACGAGCCAAGCGAGCCTTGAGCCGGCGATGATCCGCGAGGCGTCGGCCACGAAGAGCCTGGTTTAGGTCAGTTAGGTGAGCGTGTCGTGCCGGCCGAAGGGGAGTAAATCCACGTCATCGGTAGTCTCCGCAAGGGTGAAGAAGTCCCTGTCTCGGAACACAGCGATAGGGAGCTGCGTTCGTACCTTACGTGCGGCATCCTCTCCTTCGGATCGGGCGAGCAGGCTGTGTTTCGTAAGGCCAGGGTTTTGTTGCGGCCTTCGCATGCAGCGGCCGCGGCGACTGCCACGCTTGCAACGTCCGCCGGATGGATCAGATAGCTACGCGTCTCGTTGATCGCGTCGTTCCCCGGTGTCGGTGCGGCAGGGGCCAGGGATGGTCCTGTCGCCGGGTAGCCGAACTGCCCGACATCGACTCCCCAGCCTGTCGTGACCTGGCGTCCGGCCGGGGTCAGAGGCTGTGGATGTCGATCACGGGCGGCTCGTCAGGCAAGCCAGCGTGATCAAGAAGGTTCTCGCGAAGGCGATCGGTGGCGATCTCGCGGCGCTCGCCCTGGACACGCTCGGCGAGTGCTGCCGCCGGTCGCGGCAGGGTGGCACGGTGCCGCTCAAGATCGGCTTCTCGCGGGGGTTTCTCGCCTCCGACTTGGCCCCGGCGGGATGACGAGATCGGCGAGGTGGGCGGCAGTCTGGGCCATGTGGCACCCGCAGGCCGGTGGCAGTCCACCCGCCCCGACCAGGTCGGCCGTGGAATGCTTAGGGAGGCGGTCTGCCCTGCGCTATCCTCACCCGCTTCCTACCGCTTTGCGAACCTCGGCGTCCGTCAGCCGCCTGAAGAATCCTGGCGCTAGTCGGTTGAAGGTGGACAGAAAGCGGCTTTCATAACCTGTGAGGCACTGCGGCCTCCCACGCTCAATGGCCGTAGCGATTGATGACGCAACTGTCTCCGCCGTGTGGACCTTGTTCCAGCCGCCAAGGGTCTCGATTGCCCACACTGCAGATGGCTTTGTGCGGTTCTCCTCGGCAAGCCCTGGCGTATCGGTCGGCGGTGGGTAGTGCACGACCACACGCACACCGTGGAGTTTCAACTCTTGACGGAGCGCCTCAGCGAATGCCGCTACGGCCGCCTTGCTGGCAGCGTAGGCCGCATAGCCGTAGATCGGCACAAGCGCGGCGAGTGACGATATGAAGCAAATGGTGCCGTTTCGTTGCGTTACAAGTTCGGGGCCGAAGCTGTGTACTACGTTGACATTGCCGAGGTAGTTGACCTCGAGCATGCGACGAAAGTCCTCGACCGGTGTATGAAACACTCCGCCGGCGTGGGCGAATCCGGAGACACAGGCGAGCACGTCGATCCCCCCGAGGCTGGAGAGCACCCCGGGCCGGGCCATGGCCACAGCTGCGGCATCGGTGACATCGAAGACCGCCCGGGCATGAGGCCCCGCAGTGACCGGAGCCAGTTCGGCCACCACCCGGTCGAGGTCCCCGGCGCGGCGGGCGGCCACACAGACGCGAGCGCCACGGCGGGCGAGGAGGCGGGCCAGAGCACGGCCGATGCCGCGGCTGCCGCCCACGACCAGCGCCCGTTTTCCGGAAAAAAAGTCCATGGATTTTCCATTTCCAGGCCGCGCTCCGCCTTCCGCGGCTGCGACCAGGCCAGACCCGCCGTCGGTCTCGACGCAGCGACTGACCGACTGCCTTCCGACTTTCACCGTCGTGCTGTTTTTTCACTTGGCACTTAGGAGGCTTCCGGTTCCAACCGTTGCAGAAGGGGCCCGAATCCGCGCTGGGTCGGAAGTGGACCGGGATCACCGTTTGAGATGGGTTTGGCCGGGGTGACGCCCCGCGGCAAGATCGCCTCGCTCGCGGGCCGAGAGTGCAGCGGCTCGCGAACGAAGAGTGGAGGGGTGCCATCACGTCGGAACTGAATGGTGGCCTCTCGCTCGGCGGAGGCGAACTCCTCGGCCGGAGACATCCGCCGGCCGAGAATCTGACGTTCAAGTTCTGATGATGCTCGCAGTTCGACGTCAAGCCACCAGTTGCCACGATGGTGGAGATCCTGGACATCGATCCCGAACCGCTGGTCCAGGTAGCGTCTGGCCAAAAACGGCACTCCGATCCATCCCGTTCCGACCACGTGGGCCGCCGGCAGCATCCGCCGTAGATCCTGAGCCACCACGGGCATAATGAACCCGCCGCAATAGGTCCGCCGTCGGCCGGAGGCTCCCGTGGCTGCTTGATCGCCAACCGTCAGCTTGGCAGGATCCGGCTCCACGAAAGGATGGAAGTAAGTCGGCTCTGCGAGCGAGGCCTGGATGGCGACCGCTATGTCACCGGCGTCTCGCACGAGCCGCAGATCCCCCAGTCTCTCATCGTAGGGAAGAAGGGACAGGAGAGCGTGCGTACGCTCGTCGCAGAAATACGTGCATGCCTTGCCGATATGCGGAGTTTCTCCGAGTTCAAGATCTGGGTGCTCGCGAGCGAACTTCTCGGGATCCTTGCGGTAGGCTGAGTACGCCGAGTCGGACCAGCGAACCGAGTAGGTGCCGCGATCGAAAATCCGTGGACGGCTCGCCCCGGTGAGCGAATTACCGCTGAGCACGTCATGGTTCGCAGCAACGATGACGAACGGATGATTTGGCAGCCATTTGCTCCGTTTAACGATGGCTTGGATGTCGGGGCAGTTTTGCCAGTCGTCGACGCCGAGCGCGACAGCAACGGCCTCGCGGAGAACGTCGGGGCTCATCTCCGTGGCCTGATTGGTGAGGACTCGGGCGACCTTCGCTGCGACGTCCTCGTTCTCCCTAATGGCTGACAGGTTGCAACGACTCGCCGTGTGCCTGAGGTGCTGGATTGCTGCATCGCTGAACCCGCGACAGGCAAAATAGGCGGCCCAGATGCTGCCGCTGCTGTTGCCGGTGACGATCACGCGGCCCTCGCCCAGCGCGTCCAGATGACGACCCGCGGCGCTGGCGACGCCGGCATCGTAGAACAGCGAAGACCCCTTTCCCTGGAAGCACCAGATCAGTTCGGTGTCCTGGAAGTCGGTCGGGGCAGTGGCACTCGGGGGAGCCTTGGCGGCGACTGCCACCCCCCATGCCAATGCCAAGCCGGCGGGCGGAGATACCACCGGCGACTGCTGCGGCTCATGCGACAAACCGCTCTCCCACGACACCTCCCGGATTGCCTGGGCGAAACTCATGGCCCGGGTGGGGGAGGAGTTTCCGCTGGAGTGCCCTTGGGTGCGGCGGCGATATCCGGCTGATCGCGTTCATCACCAAGCCGGGGCCGATCCGGAAGGTCCTCACGCATCTGGGCGAACCGCTCGAGCCTCCGCCAGTCTCTCCCGCC
>JBJOHE010000025.1:0-4074 GCA_046047895.1 Planctomycetota bacterium
TACCAAAGAGCCCGCCCCGAAATCCGTGGCGGATCGTCAGCCAGCCGTGAGCTCCTCGAACGCGTCCGGCAGCAGTCCAGGGAGCAATACGGCCGGTTTTCCGACAGCCGGTTTTTCACCGTCGACAGCCATCCCCTCTCCACCTTCTCGATCGACGTCGACACCGCATCGTATGCCAACCTCCGCCGGTTTCTCGTGGCGGGGCGACGGCCCCCTCGCGATGCCGTGCGGATCGAGGAGCTTGTGAACTACTTCCGCTACGACGACCCCGCCCCGACCGGCGACGATCCCTTCACGGTGACCGTCGAGGCAGCCACCTGCCCCTGGCGATCGGGCCACCGACTCGTGCGGATCGGCCTCAAGGGCCGCGACGTCGCCCGTGACGCCCGCCCGGCAGGCAACCTTGTGTTTCTGATCGACGTCTCGGGCTCGATGGCCGACGCCGACAAGCTGCCACTTGTGAAGCAGGCCCTCCTGATGCTGGTCGACGAACTCACGGAGGACGATCGGGTTTCGATCGTGACCTATGCCGGCGAGGCGGGCCTGAAGCTTCCCGCGACGAGCGGCGACCAGAAGGAGCGGATTCGCGCGGCGATCGACTCACTCCGAAGCGGCGGCTCGACCCACGGCAGCGCCGGCATCGAATTGGCCTACGAGCAGGCGGCCGCGGGCTTTATCGCCGGCGGCGCGAATCGGGTGATCCTCGCAACCGACGGCGACCTGAACGTCGGCATCACCGACGACGCCTCGCTCGTCGACCTCATCACCCGGAGGGCCAAGGGAGGCACATTTCTCACGGTGCTCGGCTTCGGCCAGGGCAACCTCCAGGACGAGAAGATGGAGAAGCTCGCCGACAAGGGCAACGGGATCTACGCCTACATCGACGGCGCTCGCGAGGCTCGCAAGGTGCTCGTCGAGCAGCTCACCGGCAGCACGATCACGATCGCGAAGGACGTGAAGATCCAGGTCGAGTTCAACCCGGCTGTGGTCGCCTCCTACCGGCTCCTGGGGTACGAGAACCGGGCACTGGCCGACGCCGACTTTCGGGATGATTCGAGGGATGCCGGCGAGATCGGGGCCGGGCACGGCGTGACGGCCCTCTACGAGCTGGAACTGGTCGGCGAGGGAGCGGCAGCAGCCGGGCGGGCCGCCGAGCCGCTCAAGTATCAGCCCCAGCCTGCTGCTCCGGAGCCTGCGGCGGCCGGGCCGGAGCCCAGCGGCGAACTGCTGACCGTCAAGCTCCGGTACAAGCTACCCGACGGTGACGCGAGCCGGCTCGTCGAGGCGCCACTGGCCGACAAGGGAGGCGAGTTCGCCGCCGCCTCGACCGACCTGCGGTTTGCCGCCGCCGTTGCCTCCTTCGGCATGCTCCTGCGGCAGAGCACCGAGGCGGGCGAGGCCACGCTCCCGCTCGTGGCGTCGATCGCCGCCGGGGCGCTCGGGTCCGATCCGGGCGGCTACCGGGCCGAGTTCCTCGACCTGGTGAGACGAGCCGAGTCGGCCCAGTGACCACCGAGGGCTAGCCGAGCCTGGGTATCGAGCTCGCGGATCCGCTCGACACAGAGGTCAAAGAGCTCCCGTTCGCTCAGCGCCGCCACCTCCGCAGCCGGAATGATCTCGCCAAACTCCAGTCGGATCCGGCCCGGCCGCGGCAGCAGCCGGGTGCGCGGCCAGCACTCGAAGGCCCCGACGATCGCCACCGGCACGATTGGCACCTCGGCCCGCTTCGCGATCAGCCCGAAGCCCGGCTTGAACTCGTCGAGAAATCCCGTGAAGGTGCGGGAGCCTTCGGGAAAGATCGTCACCGCCCGGCCAGCCTGGAGCCGGGCGATCACCGCCTTCATCGCGGCCACCATCGAGGCGTTCCGGTCGATCGGCACCGCGTCGAGCGCCGTGATCACCGCCGCGAACGGTTTGAAATGAAACAGAGAACTCCGCGCCAGGCTTGAGAGCCGCCGCTGGGAGGCGAGGCCGAGCAGCAGCGGATCGAGGTGGCTCTGATGACTGGAGAGCACAAGCAGGCCGCCCGTCTCCGGGAGCGGCTCGGCGAACCGCGACCGGAAGCCGAAGATGGCAACCCCGAGCGTGCGACAGAGCACCCAGAGCGCCGCGTACAATGCCTGGCCGAAGGCGGAGTGGGGGGCGACCGTGACCGTGGCTGCGGCACCACGATCGCCGCCCGGCCGACGTCGGTCCGATCGCGGCGGCTCGGTCATCGCCCGGCTCCCTGCGGCCGCCGTGCGATGACGAGGTCGACGAGCCGGGCGAGGACCTCCTCTGGCGAGAGCCCGTCGGTCTCGAACACGACTGCATCGTCGGCCGGCCGCATCGCCCCGACCGGGCGGTTTCGGTCGCCATCGTCCCGCCGCGCCTGGGCCTCGAGCACCGCCGCGAGTGACGCCGTGCCCCCGCGGGCCAGTTCCTCCCGGTGCCGCCGCCGGGCACGCTCCTCGGGCGAGGCGGTGAGAAACACCTTCAGCTCCGCCCGCGGAAAGACCTCCGAGCCCTGGTCGCGTCCCTCGGTCACGATGTCGAGCCCTTCGGCCAGCCGCCGCTGAAGATGCTTCATCGCCTCTCGTACGGCCGGCGCGTCGGCCACGGGCCTGGTGGCCTTGGTGACCTGCTCGGTGCGAATCGCCTCCGACACGTCCCGCTCGCCGACGAGCACCCGCCCCTGACAAAACTGGATCGCGAGGGATTCGGCGACCGCCGCGAGCCGCTCCTCGTCCTCGAGGGAGAGCCCCTGTTCAAGGGCCACGAGCGCCACCGTTCGATACATCGCGCCGGTGTCGAGGTAGCACCAGCCGAGCCGGGCGGCCAGGGCCCGGGCCGTGGTGCTCTTGCCCGCGCCGGCCGGGCCGTCGAGCGTCACGATCATGCGGAGGTCTCCTGCCGGCCGGCTCCCGTCGAAGCTGGCTCATCAAACTCGATCTCGAACTGCAGCCACTGATACCGGTCGAGAAACACTACGGTGGCCGAGCCCTCGATCGCAACGTGGACGTGTGGCAGCGGCCGCCCCGCGGCATCTACAGCCGCGCAGCGGCGGACCGGCCGGGCCCACTCAATCCGGACCTCGCCCCGGGAGCCGAGCGATTCGACGAGCCCCACCTGCAGCCGCCCTGCCGCTGCGGCAGCCGCGGAGCCCCCGCCGGTGAGCCGCAGGTTGAACGGAAGCCGAGGCCCCGCCTTCGGCACCTCGCCGGCAGCCACCGCCAGGGCTGCCTCCCATGGCTGGGCGAGGCCCACGCCGACGGCGATCCGCGCCGACGCCATCCCTGTCGCGTCTGGGAGGAGGCTCTCGAGCGTGTGCGGACTCGACCGCACATGCCAGGGCAACCCGCCGGTGAGGATCACGACCGAGTCCTGCGGCAGCCGCCCGCCATCGGCCGCGAGTTCGATGAAGTGCGGGGCCGTAAACCGGGTGCGTTCGGTGGTGATCGCCTGGAGGTGAAGGCTGCGCCGGAGGTCGACCGACTCGTTCTCGTGCCAGGCAAACCGGCAGGCGGCATGCTCCTCAAAGAGCCCGCCCTGCAGCGATTGCACGGGCTCCACCTCGATCTCAATCATCGCCAGCGGCAGGCCGGGCACGAGTTCGACCCGCTGCACGAACCTTCCCGCGACCTGGCCGGCCTCGTCCAAGAGGCGGCCATGGCTCACCAGCCGCCCGGTCGCCTGGTCACCCTCGCGGAGCACCGAATCGGCCTCCATCCGCGTGAATTCCGCCCGCTCATCGGCCGATTCATGACCGCCTGGTCGCGGCGGCCTCGTCGTTCGGAGGGCGAGTTGCTGAGAGAGCCGGTTGGCCCGGTCCTCCGGGCGGCGGAGTGAGAGCAGGCCACCGGTGCGGGGATGGGCCTCGACCCGCACGAGCCCATGGTCAAGCACCAGCGATTCCGCCAGGGCCTTGCGGCCGAACAGCCGCTGCCACATGCCGGGCCGGCCCCGCTGGCCAGCCGTCGACCGCGGCCTGCTGGGCAGGGCCTCGGCTGACAAGAGCGACCGCCGTTCCGCCAACTCGCCGCGCAGGCGGCGGGCGTCAGCGGCCGTGGCCGCCACCAGCTGCGGCTGGGCCTG
>JBJOHE010000026.1:0-4831 GCA_046047895.1 Planctomycetota bacterium
AACGTCTCCATCACCCGCGACGTGTCGGGCGAGGGCGTGCAGCAGGCGCTGCTCAAGATGCTGGAAGGCACCGTGGCCAACGTGCCTCCTCAGGGCGGCCGCAAGCATCCCGAGCAGCAATACATCCAGCTCGACACGTCGAACATCCTGTTCATCTGCGGCGGAACGTTCGTGGGCATCGACAAGATCATCGCCAAGCGGCTGGGCAAGCGGACGATCGGCTTCGGCCAGCCCACGGCCCATCGAGGCGACGCTGACCTCGCCGAACTGCTGCCACAGGTCGATTCCGACGACATTCTGGAATTCGGCCTGATTCCGGAACTCGTGGGCCGCCTGCCTGTGATCTCCTCGCTCCAGCCGCTCGACGAGACGGCGCTCGTGAAGGTGCTCACCGAGCCGAAGAACGCGCTGGTGAAGCAGTATCAGAAGATGTTTGGCCTCGAGAATTGCACGCTCGAGTTCACCGACGACGCCCTGCGGGCGATCGCCCGCAAGGCGATGAAAAAGGAAACCGGTGCCCGTGGTCTGCGGAGCATCATGGAAGACACGATGCTCGACCTGATGTTCGATCTTCCCGATCACCAGGGCTCCACCTATGTGATCAACGAGCGGAACGTCGAGGGCACCGAGCAGGTGATCCCGATCCGGGAAACCCGCACGAAGAGCGCGTGACGCCGCCGCAGTGGGCTTGAGGCGGCGTCGACGGGGAGGTCGGGGTTGCCCATGCCCCGTCGCCGGACGTTCGCTTCGGGCATCCTGCCCTTCGCTCCCTCCGAGATACCTTCGCTTTCGCCATCCGGGCTTCGCTCGGTCTCTAGGCCGGCTCCCGGGGCATGGGCAACCCCGACCCAATAACGGCTCTCGAAGTGCCGAGGAACGGCTTGGGCCGATTGACCAGTGGCCGCAGGCTTGGAGCCTGCGGAATCCGGCCTCAATGCAAGCCGGCTTTCCGTACCTCGAGAAAGACCGCTATTTGGCCCCGATCCGGGCGGCGGGGCCGCCGAGGAGCTGCTCGAGCGCGGCGGCGAGCTTCTTGCCGCGGGCGTCGAGGGTGATCACGTTGCCGTCGCGGCCGATCAGCACGACCGTGGGGATGCCGGTGATGCCGTAATAGGAGGCAAGCGGATGCCGCCAGCCGCGTCCCCGGGGTTCTTCGAACAGGATCGGCCAAGGGATCTGCTTGGCCCGCACAAACTGCTCGAGCGAGTCACGATCTTCGTCGAGGCTCACGCCCACGACCTCGAAGCCGCGATCGTGCCACTTCGCATATTCCTGCCGGAGGTTGCCGATCTCGGCGACGCAGGGCCCGCACCAGGTGGCCCAGAAGTCGACGAGCACGACTTTTCCTTCCAGGGTTCGCTGATCGAAGGGCTCGCCGGAGAGGAGCGTGCCGGTGATCTGCATCGGCCGGCCGGGGAGCATCAGGCGGCGGGCTGTGCCGGCCACTTCCTCGACCCGGCTGCGGATCGCCGGATCGGTGGTGGTTTCGAGAGCCGGCAGAAACGCCGCGAAAGCCGTGGCCGCCGCCTGCTCGCCGCCCGGCATCCGGGCGAGTTCCAGGGCGAGGCGGATCGCCGGCTCGGCAATGGCGGGGTCGTTCGGGGCGGCCGCAAGCATCGCAGCCACGCCCGGGATGAGCGGAATCGCCTGTTCAGGCCGGCCACTGGCCAGGGCCGCGTCGATCCGAGCGGTCATCGCCGCTCGCCGTACGGCGGCCGCGAGGGCAGGATCCCGCACCTCGCCGAGGGAGTCGGCAAACTCGGCCAGCCGGGCAGCCGCGGCCGGTTCCCCGAGCTTTGCGAGCGTCTGCAGGCCGTCAAACTTGACGGCGAGGGCTCGATCATGTGATGGGTCGGCCGGCTCGACCTGGGCGAGGATTCGATCCGCCGCCTCGACCGTGTTGGCTGCAGCCTTCTTCAAGTAGTAGCGGAGCCGGCCACGGGACGTGGGCATGGCGGCTGGATCGCCGAGCCGGTCGACGTAGGCAAAGAGTTCTTCCGGGCCACCTTCGGGCACGGGCGGCACAACCGGAGTCCGCGGGGCCTGGCGGGCGGGCGGAGCCGGCTGCTCGGCCCCCTTGGGCTGGGCGGAAGCAGTCGCGGCGGCCAGCCAGCAGCAGCCGAGCGCAATGATGAGACGGGGGAGCGACGCGAGGGGGCGGGCCATGCGATCCTCGGGTGAGAGCGAAGCGGGCGCGGGGGGCCAAGGGGCAGGAAGCCTACCTGTGGCCCGTGGCTCGCGGCAACACGAACCGGCTCCGGCGACCCGGCGGTCGACTCAGCTCGGCCGGTCGACCAGGAGCATGGGCAGCCGCACGGTGATCGCGGTGCCCCGACCGGGGGCGCTCTCGACGCGGATCCGGCCGCGATGGCTCTCGATGATTTCCCGGCAGGACGTGAGCCCGAGGCCCGAGCCACCCTTGCCCGTCTCGTCGGGGCCGCTCTTGGTGGAGAAGTGGGGCTCGAAGATCCGGCGCATCACCTCGGGCGGCATGCCGCAGCCGGTGTCGCGGACCATCAGGTCGACGAAGCCCGAGGGTTCGTCATGGGAGAGCCTGAGAATGAGCCGGCCTCCGGTCGGCATCGCCTGCCGGGCGTTGACCAGCAGGTTGAGCAGCACCTGCTGGAGCTGGCCGGGATTCGCCGACACCTTGGGCGCGGGAGCAAACTCCCGCTCCACCTGCACGCGGTATTTCATCATCTCCCGCTCGAGCAAGACGAGCACGTCTTCGACGAGCAGTTGGAGGTCGACCGGCTCGAACCGCCCCGAGCGGTTGCGGGCCATCGACAGCACACTGGCGGTGATCTTCGCAGCCCGGGTGCCGGCCGAGAGAATGCGTTCCAAGGCCTTGTCCCGCGTGGGCTGATCGCGGTGCCGCAGGCCGAGCCGCGCATAGTTGAGGATCGTGGTCAGCGCGTTGTTGAATTCGTGGGTGGTGGTGCCGAGTAGCTCGCCGAGACTGGCCTGCTTCCGGGCCTCGAGGAGCTGCCGGCGAAGCGAGGCCACCTGGGCCGCGTGGGCCGCCCGGGCGGCTTCCAGCTCCCGTCGGAAAGACGGATCCCGATCGCGGCCCTCGCCGGGGCCGGGGGCCGGCGGATCCCGCCGCACCACGATCAGCTCGCGGGCAGACTCCCGAACGGGAGTTCTGCGGACGGCATCGGAGCTGGGACCGGGCTGGTGCATCAGGGAAGTCAGAGGCGGACTCGACGGAAAAATGCTCTCGACGGCGGTTTCGGCCGGTTCTGGCCAGACTTCCGCCCCGAATCCCGGTATCGTCGGCCGGTGCGGCCGGGCTCTACAATGTCAACGGCGAGCCGCCGTGGCTCCTCGACCGTTGAACTTGGACGGATCGTCATTCATTCCCGTCGACGCATCGCCTCCCTTCGGGATTCCGGGCCTCGGCCCGCGGATCTGGAAGGCTGGGGGGAATGGGCGGCTGGTGTGACTCGTCGATCCCTCGGCACCGCCGTCGGCGGTGCGTGCAGCGTTTCCTCACCCACAGGCTCCGCCTCGCCATGCCGTCGCGTCCAACTCTCCCCGTCCGCCGACGTCGCGGGTTTACGCTCGTCGAACTCCTCGTCGTGATCGCGATCATCGGACTGATGCTCGGGCTCCTGTTGCCGGCCGTGCAGTCGGCCCGTGAAGCCGCCCGCCGCACCGCCTGCAAGTCGAACCTCAAGCAGGTCGGGATCGCGATGAATCTCTACCTCGACCGCAAGACGAAGGGGCGGTTTCCCGACGCGGCGATCATCCCGAGCGAGGAACTGACCTTCTACGCCCCGAACCGGCCGATCAAGCCGAGCATCTACGGTGTACTCGGACCATTCATGGACAACAACCGGGCCGGCTTCCGCTGCCCGTCTGACACGACCTACTTCGTGCGGGACCCCGGCTCGCCCAAGGCCCAGGAGATCGCGGCGAACTGGGCGCGGATTCCCACGGCCGATCGGCCCGCCGAATACGACGGTGTGCCCTACGAGGGCACGAGCTACGAGTATCCCGCCCGCCGGCTCACCGAAACGACGTCGGTGACCGATCCGACGACCGGCAAGATCGTCGCCAAGACGGTCGGCCGGACCCGGGAAGACGCGCTCAGCTACCGCGGCAGCCAGGGAGCGTCGAGCAAGCTCTGGATCGCCTATGAGTTCAGCGCCTTCCACGGCGGCTTCCAGTTTCTCCCCAGCGCCGAGGAGTCCGACTTCAACGATCGGCCGACGCCCCCGGAAGGCGCCCGCAACTTTCTCTACCTTGACGGCCACGTCGAGAACCTCTGACTTCAGATCCATTTCCCCGCACCCGCTCGGAACCCGATGATGAGCATTGCCACGGCCCGTCCCTCCCGATCCCGGCCGCCGGCAGCCTCATCGACGACCGGTCCCTCGCGGGGCGTGATCATCGCCACGGCGATCGTCCTTCTGGCGGTGCTGGCTTTTCTGATCGCCTGGCTGGCGGGCTGGATTCGGTTTACGACCGACCCACGGGTGTCGGAGATCCTCGCTCTCCAGGATCAGGCGATGGAGCGGTTCGGCCAGAGCGGCGGCCCGGCGAACCTCACCGACGCAACGGCGATGATGGGCTCGATGATGGAGATCCGGCAGAAGGTGGAGGCGTTGCCGGAACATCTCCGGCCTCAGGTCGAGCGGTCGGGACAGCGGATGTTCCAGTCGGCCTTCCGGGCGCGGATCGACAACTACTTCGCCCAGCCGCCGGAGAAGCGGCGGGCCGAGATCGACAAGCAGATCGACCAGGAGGAGATGATGCGGAAGGCCTTCGAGGCCGGCCGGGCCCTGATGACTGCCGTGGGCGGCGGGCAGGGGAGCGGGCAGACCGG
>JBJOHE010000027.1:0-3425 GCA_046047895.1 Planctomycetota bacterium
TCGGTGACGAGTTCGAGGCTGTCGACGCCACTGAGGTCGATGTCGTAGTCGGCGGTCGTGCCGGGGCCGAGCCGGGGCGAGCGAAAGAGTTCCTGGCCGTCGCCCCGCACGACGAACACCACCGATCCGCCAGGCTGGGTCGGCAGGCCGCACCGCCCCTGGAGCCGCTTCCATCCGCTGCCGAGCTTGTAGCGATGGCGGGCGGGAGCGTGGGCGTAGATGCCCGTTTCATAGAGCCGGCCAGCTGACTCGATCAGGGCGTCGCGGCGGGGGAGATGGTCGTAGGCCGGCCGCATCCAGCCCACAATCGCGTCCGTCGGCTCGGCATGGGAGAGCGGCAGTCGCTCGAGATCAGCAGCTGCCGTGGCGGGCGAGACGGATCGCCGCTCAGTCCCGCGGCCGGCGAGCACCGCAGCGGCAAAGCGGGCGGCAGGCCCGGTGGCCGGAGCGACCGCAGCCGCCCGCTCGGGCCCCGCGGCCGCGAGCGTGTCGAGAAACTCGGCCAGGGTGAACATCACCTCCATCGTGCTCACATCCACGGTGCCATCCTCACCGACGCCATAGGGCTGCCGGAGATCGGTGGTCCCGCCATTGGCATGGCAGGCGACCAGCCGCAGGGCCGCCGGCCGGCCCGAAACGAGCGGGCCCGAGTCGAGCGTGAACCGGCCCTCGGCATCGGGCACCGTCGAGACCGTGCGGGCGTCGTAGTCACCGTTGCCCTCCGGATCGAGGTAGCCAATCACGGCGTACACAGGCGGCTCGCCGCGGACCCGCCCGGTGAGCCGAAAGGCCCGACCCTCGTGGCCGGCTGTGACCGAAAGGTCGCTGAACGATCCCCGCGGCCGCTCCCCCAGCCCCTTGATCGATCCCGAAAACTGTGGATGCGACGCCAGCCGCAGGGCGTGCGCCAGCGTGAGGAAGGTTCCCTTGCCTTCGCCCCGGAGTTCATCGCCATAGGTCTGGTTGCCGCTGCCCATCAGGGCGGTGCCGCGGGCCGCCTCGTCGGGCCGTTCCCGGCAGTGAGGCAGGCCCAGGGCGTGGCCAAGCTCATGGGCGATGCCGCCGATGAAGATCGAGTTGTGCTTGCCGAGCGAGATCCGGCCGTATTGGCCATCCTGGAGAAGCGGCGCGGTGAGCGGGAGGTTGGTCGTGTCGAGCTCGGGGCTGTCGAGCTGCCAGGCGGTGCCCCGCTGCCAGTCGCCGCCGGCGTAGTAGGGGCTCTTGTGACGAAAGCGACCCCGCGCCGGATCCCATTCACCCAGGTTCGTGAAGATCATGATGGTCTCACGGTCGATGTCGATGCCCTGCTCCCGGAGCACCGGCCCGCACTCGTCCCGGATCCGCCGCCCGTCGGGCACGTCGTAGCCGGCCCAGGGGCCTTCACCCACGACCTCATGCACCACGAGCCGGTCCTCGGCATCGCGGGCGAGGCGGATCGACCGGGGGCCGAAGCCGTGCCGCTCCAGTTCGCGGCGGTAAAAACCCTGGATGTGGGAGAGCATCCGGTCGAGCCGCTCGCGGTGGTTCGCCGGAAAGCCGCGGTCGGCGGCCCGCCAGGCGATCACATGGAGAAGCCGCTCGCCCGGCTCTGGGTCATCGGCCTGCCAGCCGTCGAGCACGGCCCGAGCGGCGGCAGGATCAGCATCGCTTGCAGCCCAAGCGGCTTCCGCATGACCTCCGACCCCGCTGGCCAGAGCGAGCAGAAGCATTCCATGGATGGCAACTCTTGTTCGGCACCCGCATGGCGTGGTCGTATGCGGTGGCAAGCGAAACCCCTCGGTCACTGCGTGCGGTCGCCCGCGGGCACCGCGGCCATGCGGGTGCGGGCCTCAGACGCGACAAGATAAGGCCGTTTGTATTCTGGCATGTAGCCCTTGGCCCCGCGCACGGTCACCTGCTGGCCCACGAGCGGCGCGAGATTCACGCCCGGCTGCGGCGTCACGAACACGAGCACGTTGTTGCTGCCGTCGACGAGCGCCCACCGCGGCGCATCGGGACGGCGGGAGATCACGGTGGCCAGGCGACCGGTCGTCTCCATCTGGTCGGGTGGGGTCCAGTCGGGCTGGCCGCCGGCAGGGCGGCCCCCGGGCAAGACGCCGGGCCGCACCGGCCGCGAACCGAGGGCGTCGAGGCTCGACCACATGCCGCCCAGCCGCAGCGGCGAGCCTTCGGCGGCCGCCGGAGACAGCAGCGCCTGCTGCCGGCCCTGGATCTGCTCGAACCGCGCCAGCCGCGCGTCGATCGCCTCGGCCCGTGTCCGCTCCTCGGCCGTGGTGGCGCGGGTGGCGGCCAGCCGGAGCCGGTCACGGATCGGGGCCAGGTTCCAGTCATCGCTCGGCCCGGCCACCGCGAGCGACAGCGCGAGGTCGATGTCGGCCAGTTCGTCGGCCGGCACTGGCGCCGCTCCCGCCCCGACGGCGGCGGGAGCCGGCGGCGGCGAGAGGTCGAACACATTCGTACCGCGGGGGAGCCAACCCGAGATGAGCCGGCTCATGCCGCTGGGCTGATCAAGCGGGCCTGGTTCACCTGCGGCGGTCGCCACGGCCTGCGGAGCTTCCCCTTCCGCGACGGCCTGCGTGACCGCTTCATGGGCATCACGGATCGCCGCCAGTGCTTCGCCCGCCGCCGCCAGGCCGATCGCCGCGGGCTCCCGCTCCTCCACCGGAGCAAGCTCCGGCGGCAGACCGAGGTCGGCCGCCCAGGCCCAGCGAAACTCTCCGGCGGGCGGCTCGATCTTCAGCCACTCGCCAGCATGCCGGCCCGACGCAATGGTGACCCGGTCCAGAATCCGCACCCGTTCCCCGGCCTCGAGGGTCACCTGGGAGACATGCCGGAGATCGTTGAGCTGAGAGCCCACGCGGGCCACGGCGGCGTCGGTCACCACGACCCCGATCCGCGGACCCAACGCGGCACCAGGCTCGGCGGCCGTCGGCATTTCGCTGACATCGCTCGCCCGCACCCAGCTATAGCTTCCGACAACAGGCCGAACCGCGCAGTAGCCCGATTCGTCGATCGCCCAGACCTCGAGCGGTGTGCCTTGGGCAAGCCGCGCGGTCGGATAGAAGTCGTCACCCGGACCGGACCGCAACAGTGAGCGAACTGCGGTCACCGGCGCGGTCACCGGCAGCGATTCGTCCGCAGCCGCGAACCGATCAACCAGGAGAACCGCGACGACAACCGCCGCCAGACACCGCATCGGCCGTCCGCAGCCCGCGGGGTAAGTCGCTCCCGCTGTCATCCTGCCCACCGTCACCATGGTCGTGGTGCCTCGCATCGCCGCGCATCGCCGCGACGCGGCCGCCTCGCGGGCGGAAGAGAAATACAGGCCGTTTCCCAGCCGAACAAGCACAAAAAAACGCGTAGACGAGGCTTGGGCACCCTCGTCTACGCGCTCATGAACGAGCCGCCCGCAGGCAGCCCGCCCA
>JBJOHE010000028.1:0-15673 GCA_046047895.1 Planctomycetota bacterium
AGCATCCCGGCGGCCTCATGGGAGGTGTACCGCTCGTCCTGATAGGCGACAGGCCGGCCCGTTGCCCGGCCGAGCCAGCGGCCGAACCGCTCCGCCTCGCCGGCCATCTCGCTCGTCCGCCCGTCGGCGTGCAGCGGCAGCCCCACGACGAATCCGACCAGGCTTTCCTCGGCGGCCAGCTTTTGAAAGAAGGCGGCGTCGGCAGCGTGATCACCGCTCGTCTCATGGATGCACAGCGGGCTCGAGATGATCCGTTCGGCGTCGCAGACGGCCACGCCGATTCGCCGCCGGCCGTAGTCGATGCCCGCCAGGCGGCCAGCTGGGAGCGGTTCTGAGGCGGGCAGGCTCATGGCTGGGCCGGCTCCCGACGGGGCTCGGTGGCGGCGGGAAACCGGCCGTCGCGAAGAAAGGTTTCGGTGGCCCGCTGGACCACGGGACTTTGCATCATCGCCGCATGGTGCACGGGCACGAGGAGAAAGTCGCGGGCGCCGGGCAGGCGGGTCTCGTCGACGCAGACGACCGCGTCGTCGTCACCGGAGAGGAGGAGGCTGTAGCCGGTGGCATCGCCGCGGCCGCCGGCCACGATCCCGAAGTCGCAGGGGGGGATCGCCAGGCTCGGGGCGACCTCCTGCCAGTTGAAGACGAGATCCCGAGCTGCGCCGTCCACGTAGTCGGAGACACCCCAGATGCCGGAGGCCATCCGGGCGAGCTGCGAGCCCTGGTTCGGAGGGCCGAGCATCACCATCCGCTCCACGCGGGCCACGTCGTCGCCGGAAGCCAGGCTCATCCAGCGGCGGACGACGAGATTGCCGAGGCTGTGGCCGACGAACGAGAGGGCGTGGCCCGGCGGGAGGCCCGCCACCACCTCAGCCAGGGCCCGGCCGTGGGATTCGATGTCGGCCTTCACGCTGGCGTAGCCAAACAGGATCACCGTCGCATCGAGCGACCGTCGGAGGTGATCGGCCAGCGGTCGCATCGAGTCGCGGCCCTCGCCCAGACCGTGGAGCAGCACCACCGTCGGCCCGTCCTGGCGGGGAATCCTGCCCTGGGCCTCGAGGTCGGCGAAGGCCCGACGGCATTCCTCCTCGCTGCCGGCCCGCACGGTGCCGTCGCGGGGATCGAGAATCCGGCAGCCCTCGCCTCCCGTCCGCCGCTGGAGCCGCCAGTCGTGGCGGATCATGGCGTCGGTCCACTCGAGTGCCTCCCGCGACCGACGGAAGGTGTCAATCCATCGGTCGTCGGCGGCTGTCCGGGCGGGTTCGGAGGCTGTGGCCTGTCCGCGGTCGGCCAGCAGCAGCCCCGCGGCCAACAGCCAGGGAGCGAAGACGATTCGGGCCACTAGAGAAACTCCGACCATCCGCGGCTCTCGAGTTCGGTCACCACCTTCCGCACCGCCTCCTCGCGGTCGCGGCTCGCCACGAGGGTGGCGTCGGGCGTGTGTACCACCAGCATATCCACGAGCCCCATCGTGACGACGAGGTGGCCGTCGGCGGCATGAACGATCGTGCCCGATGAATCGATGCCGAGGTGGCGGCCGACGACGGTGTTGCCGCGGTCGTCGCCGCCCCGCTGCCGGGCCACCGCCGACCAGCCGCCGAGATCGTCCCAGCCAAACGGGGCCTCGATCACCGCCACGTCGCGGGCATGCTCCAACACGGCGTAGTCGACCGAGATCCCCTTGATGGCGGCGAACTCCTCGGCGAAGACGCGATCGCGGTCGGGGCCATCCCAGGCTGCGGCGATCGCCTCGAGCCGCGCGAGGCATTCGGGCTGCCGCTCCGCGAGCGCCGCGAGGATCGTGGCCGCCTTCCAGACGAAGATCCCGGCGTTCCAGAGATAGTCTCCGGCGGCAAGGTATTCGGCGGCGACGCTCGCCGGCGGCTTCTCGCGAAAGGCGGCCACCGCGTGGGCCGGGGCCTCGTCGGGCCCGACCGGGAGCGGATCGCCCTGCTGGATGTAGCCGAAGCTCTCCGCCGGATAGCTGGGGCGAATGCCGAAGGTCACGAGCCGGCCCGGATGGGCCTCCACGAGCCGGGCGGCCTGACGGATCGCGTCGCGGAAGCGGTCCGCCGGCCGGATGACGTGATCCGAGGGCATCACGGCCATGATCGCATCGGGGTCGGTCCGCGAGACGAGCAGCGCGGCCAGGCCGATGCACGGGGCTGTGTCCCGCTTGCAGGGCTCGCCGACGAGGCATGATTCCGGCACCATCGGCAGCTGGCGGCGGACCGCGTCGATGAGCCGTGCTGCGGTGACGACCATCGTGCGGTCGGGCGGCACCAGGCCGTCGAGCCGGGCGACGGTGTCTTCCAGGAGCGTGCGGTCGCCGGCCAGCGGCAGCAGTTGCTTCGGCAGGGCCGCCCGGCTGGCGGGCCAGAAGCGTGTGCCAGATCCTCCCGCCATCACGATTGCGTGCAGCATCGTCGAGCCATTCCTTTCAGGTTGCGAGTCAGGTGGTGAGGCCGAAGGGGCATTGGGCTGGCGGCGGTCGGAGCGGGCGTCATCCCTCAGCCGCCCCGCACCCAGAGCCAGAACAGCAGGCAGAGCAGGGGGAAGCCGACGAAGATCACGCCATAGGTGAACAGCGTCGTCCAGAGATGGGTGGGCCAGCGTGCCATGGGGTCGAGGTCTCGAGGGATGGTCGCGGAGGGGTCGGTGGCAGGGCCGGGGGCGTTGACGAGGGCTCAGGCGGGGGGCAGCCGGGCTTCGAAGTCGACCGGGATTTCGAGCGGCTCCTCTGCTGGCTCAGCCAGCCGGCATTCGAGCCGCAGGCCCCAGGGGAGGGTCTCCGCGACGAGCAGCTCGGCCTCCACCCCGTCGTAGTCGGTGGAGACCTCGACCGTCGGTAGGGCCGCGAATGATGGACAAAACCCGATGTGTGCGAAGCCGGTGCGGCCGCCCGTGGGCACCGCGAGAATCGCCCGGCCGCGAAGGCAGTCGCCGCCCGTCCCCGTCTCGTACCGCTCGGTCCGCTGGCGAAATCCGATGGGGACCGGCTCGGGCGGGCAGGCTTCGGCGGCCGGCTCGGAAGCGAGGTGGGGAAGCCGTTCGGCAGCTGCGTCGGCCCGCGGGGCAGGATCGGTGGCGGCGGCAGGGCGACCGCTCACGGGCCGCGGCCATGTCAGAGACCGCTGAGGTCGACGCCCAGGCTCCACCCGGCCCGCCCGCGGCAGGAGGAGGGCGACGCCGGCCATGGCCAGCGGGGCCCAGGCGGCCGGCGACGCCGGGACGCCGAAGGGAGCGACCGCCAGTGCCGCGGCAGCCAGGCCGCCACGGGAGAGCCAGCGTTGCCAGCTGGGCCCGCCAGCGGCATCGACGGCGGCGACCAGTCCGATGCCGGCCGCTGCCACCAGCCAGCCGCCAGCTGCCGGCGGAGCCACGGCGAAGCTGCCACTGATCCGCCGTGCGACCAGCGCCATTCCAGCAGCCGCAGAGGCGGCCGCCATGCCGGCCGCCGCCGCCGCCAGGATGCCGGCAATCGGATCGGGCCGCCGCCGCGGCAGCGCCGCGAACGCGTGCAGGCCCATCCGCCCGGAGGTCGCCGCCATCAAAGCCTCACGCCACCGCGCCGGCGGCGGCCGCTTCGGCCAAGGCCGGGGCCTTGTCGGTCTTCTCCCAGGCGAAATCGTCGCGACCGAAATGGCCGCCAGCGGCCGTCCGGCGGTAGATCGGCCGCCGCAGTTCGAGATACTCGATGATGCCCCGCGGCGTCAGTGGGAAGGCCTCCCGCACGATCTCGCAGAGCCGCGAGTCTTCGACCTTGCCCGTGCCCTCGGTGTCGACGTGCACGCTCACCGGCTCGCTCACGCCGATCGCGTAGGCGAGTTGCACCTCGCAGCGATCGGCAAGGCCCGCGGCCACGATGTTCTTGGCCACATGCCGGGCCATGTAGGCGGCCGAGCGGTCCACCTTGGTCGGATCCTTGCCCGAGAAGGCGCCGCCGCCGTGCCGGCCCCAGCCGCCGTAGGTGTCGACGATGATCTTTCGGCCGGTCAGGCCGCAGTCGCCGTGGGGGCCGCCCACCACGAAGCGGCCCGTCGGGTTGATGTGGTAGGTGATGCTGCTCGTGTCGAGATCCTTCGGCAGGAGCGGCTTGATCACCTTCTCGATCACAAACGTCCGGATCTCGTCGTTCGAGACCTCGGGAGCGTGCTGGGTCGAGACGACGATCGTGTCGATCCGCACCGGCTTGTTGCCCTCATACTCCACCGTCACCTGGCTCTTGGAGTCGGGCCGCAGCCAGTTCACCTCACCCTTTTGGCGGGCCTCGGTGAGCCGGTTGAGAATCCGGTGGGAGAGGGCGATCGGCAGGGGCATCAACTCGGGGGTCTCGTTGCAGGCGTAGCCGAACATCAGGCCCTGGTCGCCAGCGCCCACGTCCTTGCCCTTGGCGGCGTCGTCGTTCACACCCATCGCGATGTCGGGGCTCTGCTTGCCCACGGCCACGAGCACCGAGCAGGTGTCGGCGGCGATGCCCATCTCGTCGTCGGTGTAGCCGACCTCGCGGATCACGTCGCGGACCACCTTCTGATAATCGATCGTGCCCTTCGAAGTGATCTCGCCGGCGATCACGGCCAGGCCGGTCGTCACCATCGTCTCGCAGGCGACGCGGCTGTGGGGATCCTGGGCAAGGTAGGCGTCGAGCACGCCGTCGGAGATCTGGTCGGCCAGCTTGTCGGGGTGGCCCATGGAGACGGATTCGCTGGTGAACAGATACTTGCCTTGTGCCACGACTGAAGCCTCGGGAGGGGAGTGGTGCTGAGGGCCACGGTCGTCCGCGGCCCGATCCGGAAGCCCGCATTATGCGGGATCGGTGCCGCGACCGGCAACCGGCAGCCGCTCCAGTACGAGCCGGGCCGTCGCCGCGGTGGCTCCGCGGTGGCTGGCGACGAGGTCGGCCGCCCGTCGGCCCAGGCCCGCGGCCCAGGCCGGATCGGCGAGGCAGCGGCCGACGAAGCCGGTCAGGGCCTGGCCGTCGGCCACCACCACGGCCGCGTCGGCGGCGAGTAGGCTCGCCACTTCAGCGCGAAAGTTGCGGGTGTGTGGTCCGAAGGAAACCGCCGCTCCGTAGGCAGCCGGCTCGAGCATGTTCTGCCCGCCGCGGCCCCCGTCGAGGCTGCCCCCCACGAAGGCGATCGCGGCCGTGCCCCACCACCAGGAAAGCTCGCCGGTGGAATCGACCAGCAGCACCCGCGGCGAAGCATCGGGAGGAGAGGCCGCGAGCCGGCTGCGGGCCTGCCACACCAGGCCAAACGAGTCGAGCATCGCCCCGATCTCGGCCGCCCGCTCGACATGCCGCGGCACGATCAACAGCCGTAGGGCCGGATGGCGGTCTCGTAGCGCAAGGTAGGCCTCGGCCGCAAGCCGCTCCTCCGGGGCCTGGGTGCTGCCGGCGAGGAAGACGATGTCTTCGGTCCCGACGCCTGCGAGGTCGCGCAGTCCCGCGACCTCCGGCGCCTGCCGATCACCGCGGACACCATCGAACTTCATCGAACCCGTCACCCGCACGTCGGTGGCACCGAGAGCTGCGAACCGTTGGGCATCCTCCCGGGATCGGGCGCTGATCACCGTCACTCGCCGGAGCATGCCCGCCACCAGGCTCCGGATCTTCCGGTAGCCTCGGAAACTGCGTTCGCTCATCCTCGCGTTGGCGATGACGACCGGAATCCCGCGGCCCGCTGCAGCCGCCAGCAGATTGGGCCAGAGTTCCAGTTCACCGAGCACGAGCAGGTCGGGCTGCACCTGCTCAACGACCCGGCTGACCGCCCAGCTGAAGTCGAGCGGGCAGGGAAACGAGCGAGCGGGACCGAACCTCCGGGCGGCGACCTCCAGGCCGGTCGTCGTCGAACTCGAGACGACGCACTCGATCGGCCTGCCTGCCGCGAGAGCCTGCCGCTCGAGTTCCGCCGCGAGCGAGGCCAGCAGCTGCACCTCGCCCACGCTCACCCCGTGGAGCCAGATCCGTGCCGTGCCCGACGGCTTGGCAGGCACGTCGACGCGGCCGAGGAACCGCTGCCAGGGAGCGGCCACCGGTCGGCCGCCCGCGAGCTTCCGCCAGGCGACCCAGGGCAGGGCGAAGAGTCCGACGAGCAGATACGCGAGGTTCAGCAGCATCGGGGAATCGGGCAGACTCAGCCGGCGGCGACGCCGCTCGACTTGCCGCAGCAGTTCTTGAACTTCTTGCCGCTGCCGCAGGGGCAGGGGTCGTTGCGGCCCACCTTCTGGCTCATGTTGCGGATCGGCTCGACCACAGCCGGCTCCGAGCGATGGCTCTCGGCCGGACCGGCCTCCTGGGCGGCGAGCTGCGTCGCCGATTGGGCCTCGGCGTGGACGGCGGCCGTTTCGTGCCAGGTGCTTCGCAGCGCCGATTCTTCGACCTGCTCGATCCGGTAGACGACGTCCACCACCCGTTCGTCGATCCCCTTCCACATCAGGTCGAAGGTTCGCATCCCTTCCCGCTTGAACTCGACCTTGGGGTCGACCTGGGCGTAGCCGCGGAGGCCCACGCTCGAGCGGAGGTGGTCCATCGCCAGGAGGTGATCCTTCCAGGCGTTGTCGAGAATCTGGAGGAGGACGGCCCGCTCCATCCGCTTCATCTCGTCCCGCGGGTCGTCGCCCCGTTCCTGTCGCCGCCGGCTCGCGGCCACGAGCACCCGGCGAAGCTCGTCGAGATCAGACGAGGCGAGGTCGTCGGCGGTGAGGTTCGGATCGAACCGCTGCTGGGCCCAGGCGAGCAGGCCCTCCCGGTCGAGCCGCCGCGAGCCGTCGGGCTGGCGGCCGCTGAAGTGGGCCAGGCCCACGAGCACCGGATACTCGACGTCGCGGTGGGCGTAGGAATCCCGCGACTTGGCCCGTACCATCGCCTTGAAGGCGGCCAGGTCGAGGCCGCCCTGCCGCAGCTTCTCGACCTCGGCAGGCTCGACGGGAATGCCGAACCGCCATTCGGTCCAGCCGCAGGCGCTGCGGAGGCCGAAGTCGGGGTCGAGGAACCGCTTTCCCTCGGAGAGATCGATCCGCTGGATGGCCTCGGCGGCCCGCTCGCGGAGATAGTCGATGATTCCGTCCCGGCCCACCCGCTTGAGTTCGCGGTCGTTGACCGAGAGCTTCCAGCGGGCGTTGGCGAAGGAGGCGAGCGCCCCCCAGTTCCATTCGTCTTCCTCTTCGCCCTGCGGCAGATTCTCTTCGACGGCCTCGAAGATCTGGGTCTCCGACTGCCGCACCGCCTCGTCGGTGGCGAGCCGCTCCGCCTCCTCGGGCGTCATCCCCCGGAAGTCGTTGCCATCGAGTTCGCAGGAGAGATGGCCGGCGGCCCAGGTGGCGTAGGTCTGGGGGCCGTAATCCTTGTCGAGAAACGTGCCGATGTTTTGGTCGATCTGGCGGTCGACCATCTCCAGGATCATCTCCCGGCAGTCGGCGTCGCCGTCGGTGAAGTCGAGGATCCGCTGGCGAAAACCGTAGACCCGCTTCCGCTGCTCGTCCATCACCTCGTCGTATTCGAGCAGGTTTTTCCGGACCTCGAAGTTCCGCTCCTCGACCTTCTTCTGGGCCGCCTCCACGCGGCGGGTGACCATCCGGCTCTCGATTGCCTCGCCGTCCTGCATGCCGAGCCGCGTGAGCACGTTCTTCACCCATTCGCCGGCGAAGATCCGCATCAGGTCGTCTTCGAGCGAGAGGAAGAACCGGCTGGAGCCGGGGTCGCCCTGGCGGCCGCAGCGGCCGCGGAGCTGGAGATCGATCCGGCGGGCCTCGTGCCGCTCGGTGCCGATGATCTGCAGGCCGCCCATCGTGCGAACCCGCTCCCCCTGAACCTTCATGTCTTCACGGGCGGAGATCTCCGAGACGAGCGAGTCCCACTCCTCCTTGGGCACGTCGAGTCGGGTGGGATAGGTGTCTTGCAGCTTGGCCCAGGCCAGCGTCTCGGGGTTGCCGCCGAGGATGATGTCGGTGCCGCGGCCGGCCATGTTGGTGGCGATCGTCACCGCCCCCGGTCGCCCCGCCTGGGCGATGATCTCGGCCTCCCGCTTGTGGTGCTTGGCGTTGAGCACGGCATGGTCGACGCCCCGCTTTTCCAGCAGGGCGGAGAGGTGCTCGCTCTTCTCGATTGAAACGGTGCCCACAAGCACCGGCAGCCCCTGCCGCTGGATCTCCTTGATCTTCGATCGGGGGATGGTTTCGGAGTCGCGGGTGCCCTTCTCCTCGAAGCTGATCTCCGTCTCGGTCTCCTTGGTGATCCGGCCCACCCGCCAGGAGCCGTCGGCCATTGCGACGGTGTCCCAACGGTTGATCCGTTCCACCTCGTCGGCCACGGCGATCCACTTCTCCCGCTCCGTCCGGTAGATGACGTCGGGATGGTTGATCCGCTGGAGGCCGCGGTTCGGCGGGATCGCGATCACATCGAGCTTGTAGATCTTCCAGAATTCGTTGGCCTCGGTCATCGCGGTGCCGGTCATGCCGCCGAGCTTCTTGTAGAGCTTGAAGAAGTTCTGGAGCGTGACGGTGGCGAGGGTCTGCGATTCCTCCTTGATCCGCACTCCTTCCTTGGCCTCGACCGCCTGATGGAGCCCGTCGGACCACTGTCGCCCGGGCATCAGCCGGCCGGTGAATTCGTCGACGATCACCACCTCACCCTGCTGGACGACGTAGTTCACGTCTCGCTTGTAGAGGTGGTGCGCCTTGAGGGAGTTGTCGATCAGATGGGGCCATTCCATGTTGCCCACGGTGTAGAAGCTCTCCACGCCGGCGAGCTTCTCGGCCGTCCGCACGCCTTCTTCGGTGAGGGCGACGGTGTGTTCCTTCTCCTTGATCTCGAAGTGCTGGTCGGGCTTGAGCTGGCGGGCGATCTGATCGGCCCGGGCGTATTTTGTGACGTCGTCGTGGGCCGGCCCGGAGATGATCAGCGGCGTACGGGCCTCGTCGATCAGGATGTTGTCGACCTCGTCGACGATCGCGAAGTTGAGCGGGCCCTGGGCCTGCTGCATGTGCTTGGGGAAGCGGTCATCGCCCCGGGCCGCCATCCGCATGTTGTCGCGGAGGTAATCGAAGCCGAACTCGTTGTTGGTGCCGTAGGTGATGTCGCAGGCGTAGGACTGCTGCCGCTGGCCGGAGTCCATGCCCGACTGGATCGCCCCCACGGTCAGGCCGAGGCCGAGGTAGAGCGGCCCCATCCATTCCATGTCGCGGCGGGCGAGGTAGTCGTTGACCGTGACGACGTGCACGCCCTTGCCCTCGAGGGCGTTGAGGTAGGCCGGGAGCGTGGCGACGAGGGTCTTGCCCTCGCCGGTGATCATCTCGGCGATCGCCCCGGAGTGGAGCACCATGCCGCCGATCAGCTGCACGTCGTAGTGCCGCATGCCCAGAAACCGCCGGCCGCCCTCCCGGCAGACCGCGAAGGCCTCGACGAGCAGGTCGTCGAGCGTCTCGCCGGCCGCGAGACGCCGTTTGAACTCGGCCGTCTGGCCCCGGAGTTCGGCGTCGGTCATCGCCTGGTAGCGGGGCTCCAGCAGGCCGATCGCCTCGATCTTGGGCTCGAGCTTGCGGATGGCCCGGGCGTTGGAGGAGCCGAACAGGCCGGTGATGAACCGTTCGGTGCGGGAACTGAGCGAGGCGGCGCCGTTGGAGACGGCGTCCCAGACGCGTTCGAGGGTGTCCATAATAAAAGTGAGCGAGGGGCGAACTCTGGGGCCGGCGGGGGCGGCGAGGCAGGAAACCGGCGGCCCCGAGCCCGCCGGGACCGCGGAAAACGCAGGGCAACCCAGGATTCTCGCGGCCGGGCCGCCGATGGGTCAAGGCGACTGGCGGAAGCAGCCGGCCGCGGCCCGCCCGCTTGCCGGCCCGGACGGCCCTGCGGAATCGTCCGCTCGGCTTGTCAGTCCACCAGCCTCGCGACAGACTATGGGGTTTTTGGCGGGGAACCCAAATAGGCTCGATCACACGCCCGTTCCGATGCATCCGACCGACGTTTCCGACCCGCGGTACTACCACAGGGTCGTCGATTGCCAGTGGGCCTGCCCGGCCCACACCAACGTTCCGGCCTACATCAGGCTGATCGCCCAGGGCCGATTCACCGAGTCGTATCTGCTCAACCGGGCATCGAACGTGTTTCCTGGGGTGCTGGGCCGCACCTGCGACCGGCCCTGCGAGCCGGCCTGCCGCCGCGGACGGATCGACGAGAAGCCGGTGGCAATCTGCCGGCTCAAGCGGGTGGCCGCCGACCTGCGGGGCGAGATCGAACCGTTTCTGCCCAAGGCCCCCGAGACGAAGAATGGCAAGCGGATCGCCCTCATCGGCGCCGGGCCGGCCTCCCTGACGGTCGCCAACGATCTCCTGCCGCTCGGTTACGAGGTGACGATCTTCGAGAAGAACCACGAGCCGGGCGGGCTGATGCGGATCAACATCCCCTCGTTCCGGCTCCCGGCGTCGGTGCTCGACGAGGAATGTGGCTTCATCATCGGGATGGGGGCCGAGATGCGGTACGGCACGCCCGTGACGAGTCTGGCGGCCGTGCTGGCCGAGGGCTTCGATGCGGTGTTCATCGGCAGCGGTGCGCCGAAGGGGAAGGAACTCGATCTGCCCGGACGGCAGGAGGCGGCCGATCGGGTGCACCTCGGAATCGAGTGGCTGGCCAACGTCCACTTCAAGCACGTCGAGCGGATCGGGCCCCGCGTGATCATCATCGGCGTGGGCAATACCGCCATGGACTGCTGCCGAACGGCCAAACGACTCGGGGCGAGCGACGTGAAGGTGGTTGCCAGGCGGGGCCGGAAGCACTTCAAGGCCTCGCCCTGGGAGTTGGAAGACGCCGAGGAGGAACAGGTTCAGATCATCGAAAACCACGCCCCAAAGCGGCTCGTGGTGGAGCAGGGGCGGCTGGTGGGGATGGAGTTTGAGGTGCTCGAGTGGACCGAGGACGCCTCCGGCCGGCAGTCGAGCCGTGTGCTTCGGACCGAACTCATTCCTTGCGACGACGTGATTCTGGCGATCGGCCAGGAGAACGCCTTTCCCTGGATCGAGCGGGACCTGGGGGTGGAGTTTGACGCCAAGGGCATGCCCGTAGTCGATCAGATGACTCATCAGAGCACCCATCCGCAGGTCTTCTTCGGAGGGGATGCGGCCTGGGGACCGCAGAACATCATCTGGGCGGTGGCCCACGGCCATGCGGCGGCGATCTCGATCGATCTCTTCTGCCAGGGCCTGCCGGTGACCGACCGGCCTCCCCAGGGGATGACGCTCGTCAGCATGAAGAACGGGCTGCATAGCTGGGCCTACGACAACGGCTTCGACGGCTCGGCCCGCCAGGTGATGCGGCACGAGGAACTCACCCGGCGGTTTCGCGACCTCTCCGTCGAGGTGGAACTCGGCTTCACGCCGGAGCAGGTGGCGACGGAGGTGTCGCGGTGCCTCAACTGCGACATTCAGACCCACTTCGTCGCGCCCAAGTGCACCGAGTGCGACGCCTGCATCGACGTCTGCCCGACCAACTGCCTGACGATCCTCACGAATCACTCGCCGGAGGCCGATCTCCGGGCCCGGCTGAGCGTGCCGGCCCTCAATCTCCATCAGGAGATCTACTGCTCCGAGCCGCTGCCGCAGACCCAGCGGGTGATGGTCAAGGACGAGGACGTCTGCCTCCACTGCGGGCTCTGTGCGGAGCGGTGTCCCACCGCGGCCTGGGACATGCAGTTGTTCGATCTCATCGAGCCCAAGGCCGGGGCCGCCTCCCAGGAAATCCTCGCCAGCGTATGAACGGCGTCAACGACTTCGCGTTCAAGATCGGCACGGTCAACGGCACCGGATCTGCGAGCGCCAACGGCCTCCTGATGCGGGCCATCTTTCGGATGGGCATCCCCGTGTCGGGAAAGAACCTCTTTCCCTCCAACATCCAAGGCCTGCCCACCTGGTACGAGATCCGGGTGAGCAAGGACGGCTACACGGCCCGGCCGGCCGAACTGGATCTCGTGGTGGCATTGAATCCCGCGACCTACGCTCAGGATCTGGCAGCCGTGCGGGCCGGCGGTTTTCTCCTCTACGACTCGTCCTGGCCGCTGCCGCGGGAACTCGCCCGGGACGGGATCACGATCCTCGGCGTGCCCTTCGGCCGGCTCTGCGTCGAGGCCTTCGAGGGCGATCGGGAGCGGACACTCCTGCGGAACATCGCCTACACCGGGGCCCTGGCGGCGCTCCTGGCGATCGACATGGACGTGATCGATCAGCTGCTCGAGGAGACCTACGGCAAGAAACCGAAGCTGCTCGAAGCCAACCACCGGGCGATCCGGCTCGGCTACGACTACGTGGCCACCAGCATTCCCTGCCCGCTGCCGTTCCACCTCGAGCGGATGGATGCCACGGCCGATTCGATCTTGATCGACGGCAACACCGCGGCCGCGCTCGGGGCCGTCTACGCCGGAGCCACCGTCGGCGCCTGGTATCCGATCACGCCGGCCACCTCGCTGATGGAGGCGTTCAAGGCCTTCTGCGAGAAGTTTCGGGTCGATCCGGAGACCGGCGAACGGCGGTATGCGATCCTTCAGGCGGAGGATGAACTTGCCGCGGCCGGAATCACGATCGGAGCCGGCTGGGCCGGGGCGCGGGCCTTCACCAACACCTCGGGCCCGGGGCTCTCGCTGATGCAGGAGTTTCTCGGCCTGGCCTACTACACCGACATCCCGGCCGTGTTCTTCGACATTCAGCGGTGCGGTCCTTCGACCGGCATGCCGACGAGAACGCAGCAGGCCGACATCCTGTCGATGGCCTACGCCTCCCATGGCGACACGAAGCACCCGATCCTGTTTCCGGCCGACCCGGGCGAGGCCTTCGAGATGGCGGTGCAGGCCTTCGATCTCGCCGACCGGCTCCAGACGCCGATCTTCGTGGCCACCGACCTCGACATCGGGATGAACGACTGGATGGTGAAGCGGCTCGCCTGGGACGACTCCTACCGACCGGACCGCGGCAAGGTGCTCGATGCCGAGGCGCTCGCCTCGCTGAAGCGGTTCTCCCGCTACCTCGACGTCGATGGCGACGGCATCGCGGCCCGCACGCTCCCGGGCGTAGGCGGCAAGGGGGCCTACTTTGTCCGCGGCTCCGGCCACGACAAGCATGCCAACTACACCGAAGACTCCGACGCCTACAAGGAACTCGTCGATCGGCTGAGGCGGAAGTTTGCCCATGCGGCCCGGCTCGTACCCGGCCCCGTCTTCACCCGGCAGCCCGGAGCCGACGTGGGGCTGGTGACCCTCGGAGGCTGCGACGCGGCGGTCCGCGAGGCGGCCGATCTCCTGCGGGATCAGGAGATCCTCGTAGACGCGATGCGGATTCGGGCCTTCCCCTTCGCCGACGAGGTGAAGGAATTCATCGAGTCGTACGATCAGGTGTTCGTGATCGAGCAGAACCGCGACGGCCAGCTGCGGGCGCTTCTGACCCTGGAGCTCGGCATCCCCAGGGATGACCTGACGCCGATCCTCGACTACGGGGGGCTGCCGCTGTCGGCCCGAACGGTGGTCGAGGCGGTGACCGGCGCAGTGGCGAGGGTGCCCGCATGACCTCGATCGTCAAGCCGCCGGTCCGGCATCCCGCCCTCAAGACCAACGCCCTGGGGCTCACGCTCCGGGACTACGAGGGCGCGATGTCGACCCTGTGCGCCGGCTGCGGCCACGACTCCGTGACCGCGGCCATCGTGCAGGCCGCCTGGGAACTCGCTCTCGAGCCCCACCGGGCCGCGAAGATGAGCGGGATCGGCTGCTCGTCGAAGACGACCGCCTACTTCATGAAGGAGTCGCACGGCTTCAATTCCGTCCATGGCCGGATGCCGTCGGTGGCCAGCGGGGCGGCCGCCGCCAACCGCGGCCTGACGATGATCGGCATCTCCGGCGACGGCGATTCGCTCTCGATCGGCCTCGGGCAGCTCACGCACGCGATCCGGCGGAACGTGAACATGCTCTACCTGATTGAGAACAACGGCGTCTACGGCCTGACGAAGGGGCAGTTTTCCGCCTCGGCCGACGTCGGCTCGAAGTCGAAGCGGGGCGAGGCCAACGAGCAGCCCCCGATCGATCCGGTGCTGCTGGCACTCTCGGTCGGTGCCACCTTCGTGGCCCGGTCGTTTTCCGGCGACAAGCGGCAGTTGGTGCCGATCCTCAAGGCCGGCCTCTCCCACCGGGGGCTGGCGCTCGTCGACGTGATCTCACCCTGCGTGACCTTCAACGACCACGACGGCTCGACGAAGAGCTACCGCTACACCCGCGAGCACGACGTCGAGCTGGTGGAGGCCGACTACGTGCCGGTGCACGCGGAGATTGCGCTGAACGGGGCGGCCGACGAGCTCCGGATCGTGCAGCTCCACGACGGCAGCACCGTTCGCCTGCGAAGCACGGCGGGCGGCTACGACCCCACCGACCGCGACGCGGCCTACGCCCACGTGCGGGCGTGCCAGAGTCGGGGCGAGATCGCCACCGGATTGCTCTTCGTCGATCCTGCCAGCCGCGGCATGCACGACACGCTGCGAACCGTGGAGCAGCCGCTCTGCGATCTTCCCCTCGGCGAACTCTGCCCAGGCTCAGCTGCGCTCGATTCGCTCATGAAGCGATTCCGCTGATCGCCGATGGCGGCCAGCCCTCGCCGCGGACTTTCCAGTCACGCGCCAAGCTCGGGGATCGGCGAAAGTCGAGGAGCATGGGGGCGTATCCTCGCCCGCGACGCGACTTTTGCCGTCCCCGAGCCGAGTACTTCCGTCCCGCGCCGCGCTAGGCTCGGTGATCGGCGAAAGTCGAGGAGCATGGGGGCGTATCCTCGCCCGCGACGCGACTTTTGCCGTCACCGAGCCGGGTTCTCGGTTGTGAACGTCGAGGAGCACGGGGGCGGATTCTCGCGTGAACTGTGTGCTAGGTGTCCCCCGAGCCGGGTACTTTCTTGGGGTTGGACGGCCGTTCGCCCGCCAAAAACTTTCCCCGTATGCGGCCTTTGTCTACGCTACGCGAGTCAAGGCGGGGTTTCATTCATTGAAAGGGGCTGGAGTCATGCGCGGGATGCAATCGCGGTTGTGCGGGGCAGCGGTCGTCGTCATGGCGGCTTTTTCTTCGGCCTCGGGCCAGACGGTGCTCGTGAACGAGAACTTCGACGGCTACGCGTCTGACACCGACATGCGGGCTGTCTGGGTGCCGACGGTCGGCAACGGCACGCTGCCGGCCAACTTCGTCGACGAGACGAGCGGCATCCTCACCAACGACGCCACGCTGTTTCCTGGAATCGAAGGCCAGGCGCTCGACCATATTGGATCGACGGCCAGCACGCCGGGCATGGTGAATCAGTATGGAGGCGTGATTGACCAGTTGGGCGGCTTCCAGCCCGCGTTTCAGGCGATCCCCAGTGCGACTCAGAGCGTCTCGGTGAGCGTCGATGTATTCGAGTCGGGAGCCGGGAACGAGCGGATGACGCTTGGCATGCGATACATAGACACCTCGGGCGGAACCACGGTCACCCAGAACATCCTGGAGCTCGGCGTCTACAACTCAGTCGTCACCGACCCGACCGGCGGCGCCGATCCAAACTTCTTCGCCGGCACCGGGCTCGGCTACCGGGTGATCCTGTTCGGCGGCTTCGAGAGCCCGCTGACGGCTCAGCCGAACTATCAATTCTTCCAGTTGCCGGCCGAACTCGACCGCCCGACGGATGCGGACGA
>JBJOHE010000029.1:0-8445 GCA_046047895.1 Planctomycetota bacterium
GACGACGGCCGCGCCGGCATACACCGAAACTTGGGTCAGCCCGATCAAGAGCAGAAGCCATTCATGGGTGGCGAGCGGTGACTGGGGGATCCGGCCGAGGGCGAAGCCGAGCACGATCGCCACCGTGAGGATCGCCCAGAATCGCACCGCCGGTCCGCGGAGCGGCCCCTGGGCCCAGAGGATCCAACGGGACTCGGGCACCTGCATCTCGCTCGTGAGATTGGCTGCCTCGACCGGGAGTCCGACCGGTTCGAAGGCGGCCCGCGGGGGCAGCGGCTTGTCTGTGGTCCATTCGACCATCAGCGTCTGACGACCGGGCTGCAGGCCCACGAGGAGCCGGTCGGCTTCCCGCCGCACCGGCAGCTGCCGGTCGTCGAGCCGGACGGCCGTGACGGTGGAGTCTGTGGGCAGGGCGAGCGGAAACTCGCCGCCGAGGCTCGATTCGATGTCGAGCGTGAGGGCGGTGGTCCGCCTCCGGCTGCCGAGGTCGAGCCGGCGGTGGGCCGACTGGATCGTGAGCGTGCGGCCCTCGATGGCCTCCGGCTGCTCGAACGAGAGCGTCACTGACTCGCCGGGCCAGGGGTGCCAGACAGGGATCAACGTCTCGGCGTCAGCCTCGTAGATCGGCTCGAGCCCGGTGGACCGGACGTTCCAGACCGGCGAAGGCACGAGCGACCAGCGCTCCACCCATTCCGGCCCGGCCTGTGACGCGAGCCTGATCTCCCGCGTGATCGGCAGCTCGCTCTCCCAGGCGAAGCTCGAGCCGTCGGCCGGGAGCGTCACCTCGATCGTTCCCCGCGGGCCGTCGCCCGAGCCGGTCAACACCCGCTCACCGGCGAGGAGTGGCACTGCGAGGGTGATCGCCCGGCCGGGTGGCGAAAGCCGGTGGACGGTGGTGTGCACCTTCCAGACGAGTCCGATCTCGAGGACGCGATCCACCTGAACGACGCTGCGGTAGTGCTTCTGGTCGTAGGCCACGGCTCCCGCAGCGGTCGCTTCCCGCCGGCTGAAGAAGAGCTGGCCATCGGGCCGGCCGTCGGCCCGCAGCCCACGGACGTTCCAGTCGGCCGCGTCGACGGTGAGACGCCGCGGCACGAGCTGGCTGCTCCAGACCCACTCGGCCGCGTCGGGCAGCATCCCCTCGACAACGACTGCGTGCACGCCGGCCGGGAGCCAGACCCAGAGGTAGCCGTCGTTCCGCCTGCAGACGAGGGCCGGCTGGCCGTCGACCGTGACGCTCAACGGCGACCAGGCCGGCAGCCGGCCCGGCACCGGCACCCCGCAGTCGGCGGCTGCATGCACCTCGGCTTCCAAACGAAGCCGATCGCCGGCGATCGAGAGCGAGGCTGTCGGGATGTCGGCGGCGTGGGGAAACGCCGCCGATTGTTCGAGCAGTTCCGTGCGGAGCTGCTCGAGCAGGTCGGGCGGCGGGAAGTCTGCCGCGGCCGCGGGCTGGCCCACGGTGGCGAGCAGGCCGAGCCCTACGACCGCAGCCGCGACGGCTGGGGCCGGCGGGGGCTGCCAGCCACGGGGGCCGCCCGCTCGGGGCCGCCGGAGCAATTCCCGCAAGAGCAGCAGGAGCAGGCCGACGCGGATCACCGCGAGCAGGCGATGCACCCAGGCGGGGAGGAGCACGGTGCGAAGCGTCTGCCGGCTGCTGACCGGGCCGTCCCAGTGACAGATCACCTGGTTGCCGTCCCAGGCGGGCTTGGCGATCCCGGTCTGGGTCTGGGTGCCGGGGGCAAACGCCATGTTCGACATCTGCACCTGGGCTCCGGCCATCATCCGCTCGCCGAGTTGCTGCGACATCTGTTTCGTTCGGTCGTAGCTGTCAGTGAGGCTCGACGTGGCAACCGTGGCCGGCATGCCGAACGGGTCCGCGACCCGAGCCGGACGGCGGGGTCTGCCGAAGCCGAGCACGTCGGCCAGGCCCCGCTGCCGGTAATGGATGCCGTCGGCTTCGAGCTGCGGGTAGAGGGCCGACTGGAGTTCGCTGGCAACGAACGGCACGAGGTGCAACAGGAGCACGCCGGCGGCGAGGAGCTTCCAGGCGGTCAGCCACCAGGTTGCCCGCGGGGACCGCGTGACCTGGAGGAGCGCTACCGGCGCGAGGAGAAACAGCCAGGTGAACCGGGGCGAGCCCGCCTCGTGGTAGGCGAGGCCGAAGGCGAGGAAGGCGACAGCCGCGGCGGCGAGGCCCCGCATCCGGAAGATGCCGACCGTGAACACGAGCAGCAGAAACAGGTCGAGCAGCGTCCATGCAGTCAGCCAGTCGCCATCGACCCGGTCGGCACCGAACACAGCCAGCATTCGCCAGCCTGGTGGAAGGGCAAACCGAACATTGAGGCTGTCGGCATCCGCCGTCCAGCCGGCCGCCGCGAGCGAGCTGGTACGTTCTGTGCGGCCGATCGCCTGAAGCTGCGGCCGGGGGGTGCGGAGCTCCACGCCGGCGGACCCGGTTTCGGGATCGCGGGTGATCAGTTGCCGCTCGCCGTCGATCCGCACCACCTCCAGCCGGTGGTCCTCGGCGGCGTCGAGCCGGGAAATCGCCCGGCATTCCCCGCGGATCGTGTCTTCGTAGGTGATGCCGCGGCCGTCCTCGTCGAGCCAGAGGCGGCGGCTGATCTGGAAGCGGTCGGGCTGGCGGAGGCCACCGCCGGCGGCCTTCACGTTCCAGCGAAGCGGAGCCGAGGTGTTCCAGCGGAACACGGGCAGACTTCGCCACTGCTCAGGAAACGTCGTGAGGTTCACATCGATCGGCGGGGCGTCGGCAAACTCCGTGGCTCTGAGCTCGGGCCGTTGCTGGAGGGCGACGAGCTCCTCGGCTACCGTGGGCACCGCGTCGGTGGCATAGCTGATCTCTCGGGTGTCCTCCGTGCGGAAGGCGTCGATGCGAACTCGCCAGGTGCCGGCCCGCACCTGAGCCCGGAGTCGCCCGGCGGCGTCGATGGCCACGGGGATCGGTCCATCCGCCCAGGCCACCTGCCAGCCGGCCGGGACGATCGAGCCGAGATCCTCCTCCCGGCTCTTGCCCGAGACGGTCAGCTCCACTTCGGTTCGCAGCCAAAGCGGCAGGCCGTCCTCAAGCACCCGATACACCTGGGCCGAGAGCTGGTCTTGCTCCTGTTCGGTCGACCGCGATCGCCTGAGCCAGAGCACACCGGCGGCATCGCGATCGGGCAGCCGCAGCTCTTGGCCTTCGCGGCGGACCGACAGCATCCCGATGCTCGCTGGAATGGCCAGCCGTTCGGGCGGCTCCCGCCACACGAACCGTCCGCGGACCGCATGCTGGCCCGGCGGCACTCGGATCGAAGGTACGCCGTCGTGGGCGACGACCGCCACCGCCTCGTCGTCGAGCTTCACCGCGTCTGGCCAGGTGTCGGCATCGCCGGGGAGCGGCAGCCAGGTTTCGGCGAAGGCCTGGACGGCGAGATCCCAGCCACCGCCGTCGGCGGCGATGTCGAGCCGCAGGGCCGAGGGCCAGAGGGGGAGCCGACAGGCGGCATCGTCGTAGGGGGAGGGGCTGCCCGCATCGGCGACGTCGCGAAGCACCCAGGCCCGCCAGGGCTCGAGCACGGGTGGAATCACAAGGTCGGCCGCGAGAACGACGGCGGAGTGTACGAGGCCTGCGACCACGACAAGCCAGAGGCACAGGAATCTCAGTGGCATCGTCATACGGTTGGCACGTGGGGTGAGGTGGCGAAACGAAGCCCATTGTCGCTTCGCGACGGCCTCCATGCCATGCGACCGGCGGCTCAGCGGGACCGTCGCCAGGTCGCGGCCAGCAGGCCGACGGCCGCGAGCCCGGCCAGCGTGGCGGGCTCTGGAACGGCGGCAATGCTAGTCGAAGGGGCGGCAGGGAAGTAGCTACCGCGGCCGTAGGCTCCGGCGCCGTTGACGCCCACGAGGTCGAACACGTTGGTCACACCGTCATAGGTAAAGTCACCACCGCTCCAGTCGGCGGCGAGCCCAGTCCCATACTTTCCACCGCTGTTGACGTTGACGAGATCGAACACGTCGGTCTTGCCATCGAGATCGGTGTCACCCGCCGCGGCGAACGACACACGGACGGTGCCGTCGCCCGCCACCACGTAGCCCACGCTTCGCGTGCCACCCGAAGTGGCGGCAGCCGAGGAGGTGATCCCCGTGGCTCCGTTCCACCCGCCACCGTTGCGGCCCGCGATCAGATCGGCCCGCACGTCGGCTGCCGAGATGCCGCCCGCCGCCACCGCAAGTTGGCTCGCGCCGAGATCGATCAGGCCGCCGCCGGCCGTCTCGTCTACCGTCAGCCGGGCCAGGCCGATCGTCAGCCGACCGTCGGCAGGGAGCGTCACGCTCCCGCCAGGCCCTGCCGTCAGTTGAGCCGTACCCGAGATCGTGCCGGCGTTGATCGCGAGCGCGGCGATGCCCGTGCTGCCGTTGACCGCCAGCGAGGTGGCGATCAGGCGGCCGCCGTCGATGGTCACCGCGGGCGACTGCATTGTGAGGCCCGAGGCGACCGCGAGCGTGGCGCCGGTGGTCACCGTCACCGGACTGGCGGCGACGGCCTGGGCGTTCTGCAGCACGAGCGTGCCACCGGCCACCGTGGTGGGGCCGCTATAGGGGTTGGCCGCGTTGAAGACGAGCGTGCCTGCGCCCGTCTTCGTGACCGAGAGCACCGAGTCGATCACCGTGCGGCCGAGGTCGGCCTGGGTCTGGGAGCCGCTGGCGACGGAGAGGATGACGTCGATCGGCCCCGGGCCGGGATCGAGGCGATAGATGTTCCCGCCGATGCCGGCGGCGTCGTAGCCCATGTCGACGATGTAGAGGTTGCCGGCGGCGTCTTCTTCGAAGCTGACGATCGCCGTGTAATTGCTACCGTCGGCCGGCTTGAAGCTGTCGTTGAGGAGCACGAGCGAGTTCGCCGGCTGGGCCGGATCGAAGCTGGCGATGTCGTCGACGTCGATGCCCCAGATGTTGCCCGAGACGGAGTCGGCGAAGATGTACATCCCCTGGAGGGCCTCGACCGGGCCGCGGTAGACGAGCCCGCCCGCCACGGAATTGCCCTGGAAGTCTCCCGTGCCGTGGCGGTAGGCGATGATCGGGTCGACGTTGTCGGCCGGGGCGGCTCCGCCCACGCCGCCCGACGGCGTCGCCACGAAGCCCTCCCGCAGCCGCCAGCCGAAGTTTCGGGGGTCGTCGGGGGCGATGTCGTAGGGGATGAAATCGATCTCTTCCCAGACGTTCTGGCCCACGTCGCCGATGTACATGTCGCCGGTCAGCGAGTCGAAGCTCGCCCGCCAGGGGTTTCGCAGGCCGTAGGCCCAGATCTCAGGGGCTGCCGTCGTGCCGACGAAGGGATTGTCTGAGGGGATCGCATAGTTGCGGCTGGCATCGCTGGGGAAGGCGTCGGCATCGATGTCGATCCGCACCACGGTGCTCAGGAGGCTGTTGAGATCCTGGCCATACCGCTGCGGGTCGTGCTGGTCGCCGCCGTCGCCGAAGGTGGCGTAGAGATAGTGCTTGCCGTCGGCCGCCTCGAGCGGATTGAAGCCGAGCCAGCTGCCATTGTGATTGGGGGCGGGCTGGTTTACCTCGAGGATCGTGCGAGAGAACGTGGCCCCGGCCGCGAGATTCGCCGGGTTGGCGGTGTATTCACGAACCGCCACCTTGAAGGGCGAGGTTCGCGGGTCGCGCGGGGCGAGGCTCAGCGAGCCACCATTTGGATGATCCACCGCCACGCTCACGTAGAACTTGCCGTTGGTGGCGAAGTCGGGGTGGAATGCGGTGGAAAAGAGGCCGACCTCGGGCACGCCGTAGGGGTCGAGCAGGTCGGTGTCGCCGATCGTGAGGAACGGCCGGTTGTAGTCCACCTCACCGGTGGTGGCGTTCATCAAGACGATCCGGCCCTCCCGCTTGGTGACGTCGTCGCCGTCGGAGCCATCGGAGTTCACGCCGCCGAGTTGGGAGACAAAGTAGAAGTCGCTCACGCCAGGCGCGAAGTCGATGTCGGTCGGCAGGTGGAGTTGGGTGCCGATGGCCACTGTCGGGCTGGCGTTGCTGCCGGTGGTGAGCCGGTTGACCACGTAGTCTTGGGCTGAAGCGGTCGCGGCCGCGACGGCAACGGCAAGACCGATCGGCAGGATGAAGAAGATGCGTGTCGTCACCGCTTGGCCTCCGCAGGTGTGTTCGATCGTCCCCAGCCGGCTCGCGACGAAACCGTCGCCGCCCCGTTGAATCCTCGGTACATTACCAAGTCGGAAGCCAGTTCCCAGGATTCGGTTGTCGCTGGTCGGCGGGCCGGCCGAGTGTGAGACCCACCCGAGCGATGATTGCCATGCCGCGAACCTGTTTCGCAGTCCTGATCGCCCTGGTTGCGCTGCCGGGCTCCGTTCGAGCGGCCAGGCAGATGGAAAACCTCTCCCGCGGGATCGTGGCGGTGCCGCGGGCGGAAGGGGGCCTGTTCGTCAGCTGGCGGCTGTTCGGAACCGATCCCGATGGTGTCGCCTTCAATCTCTACCGGGACCAGGCCGCCGGGCCGCCGGTGAAAGTCAACCCGGAGCCGCTGGCAGCAGCGACCTGTTTCGTCGATGCCGCCGCCGATCCGACGGCCGAGTTCGAGTATTTTCTCAGGCCGGTGGTGGAGGGCGTCGAGTTGGCGTCGAGCCGGCCCGTGAAGGCCTGGCGTGGCGATCACCTCGAGATCCCGATCCAGTCGATCGAGGGCTACCAGCCGGGCGACGCGTCGATGGCCGATCTCGACGGCGATGGTGAACTCGAGATCGTGCTCCATCAGGTTTCACGGCCTCGGGACAACGGCTCACCCGGGGTCACCGGCGAGCCGGTGCTCGATGCCTATGAACTCGATGGCACGCAGCTCTGGCGGATCACGCTCGGGAAGAACATCCGCGAAGGCGAGCACTACACCCAGTTCATGGTCTACGACCTCGACGGAGATGGCCGGGCGGAGGTGGTCTGCAAGACGGCCGACGGCACGATCGACGGCACGGGGGGCGTGATCGGCGATGCCGAGAAGGATTGGCGGACGCTCGAGCCAGGTTCGCCGCGGGACGGCCGAATCCTGGCGGGCCCCGAGTTTCTCACCGTGTTCGATGGCCAGACCGGCAAGGCGCTCGCGACCACTGACTATGTGCCAGGCCGAGATCCGATCAACGGTTGGGGTGGCATCGGCGGCAATGCCGGCAACGACTCCTTCGGCAACCGCTGCGACCGGTTTCTGGCCTGCGTCGCCTACCTCGACGGTGAGCGGCCGAGCGTGGTGATGTGCCGCGGGGTCTACGGCCGGATCGTGCTGGCCGCCTGGGATTGGCGGGAGGGCAGGCTCTCTCAGCGATGGGTCTTCGATACCGGCTCGAGCTATCCGCCGTTTCGTGATGCCTCGCCGTTCGCCGGCATGGGCGGCCATTCGCTCTCGGTGGGCGATGTCGACGGCGATGGCCGTGACGAGATCGTCTACCAGGCGATGGTCGTCGACGACGACGGCACCGGCCTGTATTCGTCAGGCCTGCGGCATGGCGATGCGATGCACCTGACCGACATCGACCCGGATCGCCCGGGGCAGGAGGTGTTTACCGTGCAGGAAAACGAGGACCACGCGGAGCGGTTCCAGACGCCAGGCGCCGCCCTCCGCGACGCCCTCACCGGTGAGATCCTCTGGAGCCACAGCCCGGCAGTCGATGTGACGGCCGGCCTGGCCGCCGACATCGATCCGCGGCACCGCGGGCTCGAGGCCTGGGGTGGGCCCGGCGGGCTGCGGACGGCCCGTGGTGAGCCGATCGGCCCTGCGCCCCGCGAGACCGATTGGTGCATCTGGTGGGACGGCGACCCGCTGCGGGAACTCGTGTCGACCGGCCGGATCTGGCGGCGGCGAAACCGGGGGCCGCAGGCCGCGGCCACTGGTCTTCCGCCAGGCGTCGATCGTTTCCCGCTGCGAGCTGCGGCGACGCGGGTGATGAAGTGGAACCACGAGACCGAGCAGTCGGAGCCGATCTTCAGCTGCGACGCGGTTGGCGCGAGCCGGGGGCCGGCCTTGCTTGGAGACCTTCTCGGTGATTGGCGGGAGGAGCTGCTCCTCGTCGCCCCCGATGGAAAATCCCTCCGCCTCTACACCACGACGATTCCGACCGACCTCCGGCTGCCCACGCTGCTCCACGATCCGCAGTATCGCCTGGGGATCGCCTGGCAGAACGTCGTCTACAACAAGCCGCCCCATCCTGGCTTCTATCTCGGCCATGGCATGACGACACCACCCCGGCCCACCCTGAGGCTCATCGGCGACGGCGAGGCGTTGACCGTGCCCTGACCCGTCGCCTTGTCAGGTCACCATTGCAGGCTGCCCGAGGCGTACCAGCCGTTGAGCGTGAAGTTGCTGGGCGTGTGCCGCATGCTGTTGGTCGAGAGCGAGCCGATGTCGAGCGGCAGCACGTTGGTGCTCGTCTCGTAGGT
>JBJOHE010000030.1:0-3186 GCA_046047895.1 Planctomycetota bacterium
TCAGGAGCGGAACTCGTGTATGGCACCTATCGCGCCAGTTCAGGCTACGGCTTCGGGAATTTCGACCTCTCAAACCCGACCGGCAGCCCGGGTTCGTTCAGCTATGCCTGGACCAACACCGTCACTACATCGACGCCGCTCGCCGACCTGGCCCGCAACCCCCTGACAGGCGACATGGTCGTGATGGTTGACCCCTTCGGCACAAAAAGCCTTTCGTCCATCACGACCGCGGGTGTGACGACCGCGATCGGAACACCCGCCGACACGGTCTACTCCCTCGCCTACGACACGAGCGGGACCCTCTATTCCTACTCGCTGACGGCCACGAACCCATGGCAGTCGCTCTCATCTGCAAACGCGACGACCCTGTCGGCCGGCACCCTGACCGGAGCTCAAACTGGGCCCTACGCGAGCTTCGGCGGCAACATGACCGGTGCCGTAGGTGGTGGTTTTTACTTCGCCAATGAATTCCCCGGCGGTGAGTTGATCACGATCACCCCCAGCGGCAACGACGGCCTGACCGCAATCGTGGGCACGATCGCGGGAACCTCGTTCGATGCAGACGCAGCGACGTCGCCCTTCGTCGCGGGCACGACGCTCTACGCGCTGAATGAAAACCGCCTCTATTCCGTCGACACCTCTACGGCGGCAGCCACACTGCTGGGTACCGTGACGGGGCTTCCGGGTGACTTTCTGACCTTCACGGGAGCGGTCGCGCCGATCACCGTCCCGGAACCGGCGTCGATCGGGCTGCTCGCGGTCGGCGTGGGCGCCTGGTGGGGCTGGCGGATCACCCGTCGCCGCGTGTGACGGCGGTGGTGGGCATCGTGGCTACCACAGGCTCGGTTTTCATGGCACACTCTCCCTTGCCATGAATTCCACACCTCCCTCCCGCGACCAGCTCGAAACCTTCCCCAACACCTTCCCGGGGCGGGATTACCTGATCGAGCATGTCTGCCCCGAGTTCACGTCGGTCTGCCCCAAGACCGGCCAGCCCGATTTCGGCACGCTCATCTTCCGCTACGTTCCCGACCAGATCTGCGTCGAGCTCAAGAGCCTGAAGATGTATCTCCAGGCCTTCCGCAACGAGGGGATCTTCTACGAGAACGTCACCAACCGGATCCTCGACGACCTCGTGGCCGTGCTCCAGCCGCGGCGGATGACCCTCGTGGCTGAATTCACGCCCCGCGGTGGCATCCGGTCGCGGATCGTGGTCTCCCATCCCTCGGGCGACCACCTGCCCGCGATTCCCTGACAGCGGCGTTTCCGCGGCTGCCACACCTCCACCAGGAACGTCCCATGCCCACGTCGCAGGTTCTCCTTTCCGCCCTCGCCGACGAGGCCGCCTTCCACCTCACAGCCGTGGAGCAGTTTTCCGCCCTCGCGGCCCTGGGTCTCGAGTACTACAGCCTCCGCAACATCGACGTGGGCAAGGGCGTGAAGAACGTCATGAAGCTCACGGTGGGGGAGATCCAAAAGGTACGCCATCTCGAAGTCGAATATGGCCTCAACGTCGCCTCGATCGCCTCGCCGATCGGCAAGGTGAAGCTCGTCGACAAGCCCGACGGCACGAACAACGCCTTCGTGCCCTTCAAGCAGTATCTTGCCAAGGATGTCGCCCGGGCCTGCGAATTGGCCCATGCCTTCGAGACGAAGCTGATCCGCGGCTTCTCCTTTTATCCCCCGCGGGACGCGGCCCCTGAGGATCACCTCGAGCAGGCGGTCGACCAGATCGGCCGGATCGCCGAGGCCTGCCACCGATCCGACCTCACCTTCGGCCTCGAGGTCGAGGCCAACCTGGTGGGCCGCACGGGCCAGTTGCTCGCCGAGATCTACCGCCGCGTGAACCACCCCGGCCTGGTGCTCGTGTTCGACGCCGCGAACCTCATCGTGCAGGGCTTCTCAACCGCCGAGGTCTGGAAGCAGTGGCAGGCGATGAAGCCCGGCCTCGGCTGGGTACACATCAAGGATTACAAGCCGGTCAAGGCCGCGGCCCGAGGCCGGCATGTCGAGGAAGACGCCCTGGCCCACTTCGTGCCGGCCGACCTCGGCGCCGGCGGCCACGCCAAGATCCTGGCCGACCTCGGCGAGATGCTGCCGGCGCTCACGAAAAAGCTCAAACGTCGGGGCATTCCCGGCGTGTTCGTCGACCTCGAGCCCCATGTCCGCGGCGGGGGGCAGTTCGGCGGCACGAGCGGCCCCGACGGGATGGGCATCGCGCTTCGCGGCCTGTGCCGCGTGCTCGACCAGACCGGGGTAGGCTATCACCTACGGGACTTCGCGGACCTGCTGGCCGCCCGCGGAAAGTAGGGTCTTCCACGGCCGCGGAGGCACGATGAGCGAGAAGACCGAGCCGGGCAGCTATTTCGTCGCAAACTATCCGCCGTTCTCCCGGTGGACGACGGAGGCGGTGCCCGAGGCGCTGGCCGCCTTCGCCGCTCCAGCCACCACCGCACCGCTCGGGCTCTACCTCCATGTGCCCTTCTGCCGGAAGCGGTGCAAGTTCTGCTACTTCCGGGTCTACACCGACGTGGCCGCAGCCGACGTGGAGCGCTACTCCCAGGCACTCGCCCGCGAGGCGGCGGTCGCTGCTGCCCAGCCGGCGGTCGCCGGCCGCACGCTCCGCTATGTCTATTTCGGTGGCGGCACGCCCTCGTTTCTTTCGGTCAAGCAGCTCGAGCGGCTGGTGGCAGGGCTCCACAAAAGCTTCGGCTGGGACGACGCCGAGGAAGTGACCTTCGAGTGTGAGCCGGGCACGCTCTCCGAGCCCAAGGTACGGGCGCTCAAGACTCTGGGCATGACCCGGATCTCGCTCGGCGTGGAGAACTTCGACGACGCGATCCTCGAGGCCAACGGCCGGGCCCACCTCTCGGCCGAGATCCTCCGGGCCTGGGACTGGATCAAGGCCGCGGAGTTCCCGAACACCAACGTCGACCTGATCGCCGGCATGGTGGGCGAAACGGACGAGACCTGGGAGCGGACAGTCGCCCAGACGCTGGCCCTCGAGCCCGACAGCGTCACGATCTATCAGATGGAGTTGCCCTTCAACACGGTCTTCGTTCGCTCGGCGAAGGACGGTGGCGACACGGTGCCCGTGGCCGACTGGGCCACGAAGCGGGCCTGGGTCAACGAGGCCTTCGAGCGATTCCTCGACCGGGGCTACGCGATCTCGAGCGGCTACACGCT
>JBJOHE010000031.1:0-4538 GCA_046047895.1 Planctomycetota bacterium
GTCCATGCCGTGCAGTGTAAGAAACCCGGTCCTCGGACGATCATGGGCGGTGCCCGCCAAGCCTCAACCGTTCGCAGAAAATGTCGCGGGCTGAGCTATCCTCCGCGAGACCCGAGCCCCGCCGGCCGCCCATCGGAATGGGCGGCCGGCGGCTGCGGTGTCAGGCCGTGCGGACCTCGACCTTCCGCGGTCGGACGGCAGCCAGCCGTGGAACGCGAACGGTGAGCACGCCGCGGTCATAGTCGGCAGTGATCTGCGAGGCGTCGAAGCCTTCGCCGAGCCGGAAACTCCGCCGGTAGTTACCGATGCCGTACTCCTGCCGCACCGCGCGGCCGGGAAGCTCCCGTGGCGGGACCGCCGCCCGCACGGAGAGAACGCCGTCCTCGAACGTCACCTCGATACCGTCCGCCCTGGCTCCGGGCATGTCGGCGTCGAAGATCACCGCCTCGCCCGTGTCGCGAATGTCGACGTTGGGCTGGTAGGTGAGGGGAGCGGCCTCGGAGGCCGCCACAGCTACAGCCGGCGGACCGGCCGTCTCTGGCTGCGTTGCCTGTGTCGTGTGAGTCGTCTGCGTGGTTTGCATGGTCATGGGAACATCTCCTTGCGTGGTGAAACTCGATCCTGGCTACGGCAATCCCGGGCTTTCGCCTCAGGCCGACCGCACCTCGATCCGGCGAGGCTGGGCCTCGGGAGCCTTGGGGCAGGTGACCGTCAGCACGCCATTGACGAGCCGGGCCTCCACCCCCGCCGCATCGACGGTGACGGGAAGCGGGATCCGACGCTCAAAGGCCCCCGTGCCCCGCTCGCGGCGGTGCCAGGTGAGCTTGGCCTCGGGCTGCGTCTGCCCGTTTGCGTCTGGGCGGTCGCCTGCCGGGGAATGTTCGACGGCCGGCCGAGAACCCTTCAGCACCAACTCCTCGCCGGTGACCGAAATCTCGACGTCGCCGGCGTCGAGGCCAGGCAGTTCGGCCTCGACCGTGATCGCCTCGCCGCTTTCGCGGACGTTGACCGCGGGAAATACTCCGTCGCTTCGCACGCCCCAACCGTGCAGCGGCGGGGCAGCCGTGAGCGAGGTCCAGAGCCGATCCAACTCATCGCGCAACTCTTCCAGCGGGAGCGCGAATCCCGCGCGATAGGTCGTCATGTGAATGCCTCCTTCGAACAGGTGACGTGCAGGTGATCGGCCGGCCGCAACCCTTGTCGGCCCCGCCTCCGGAACTTCATTCCCGACGGCGCTTCCCACGCGGTGCGGAATAATTCACGGCGACGGTGCCGGAAAAGCAGTTCGGCAACCGGTCGGCTGAAAGAAAATGCAAACTGCGTGCCGAACTCGCGTGAACGCCTGAGCAGCATCAAAGGCGGGCGTCGCGGCCGGGAAAAACGCGGCTTCTGGCGGCCGCTGCCGGCAGGCTTGGCCGGTCGCTCCGGTGGCCGGGGCTGCCAGGCTGACAGCCGCCACGGGCGGGAACCGCGGCCGCGGCCATCGCCGACGCCCACGACTCGGATCCCAGCGGCGTCGAAGCGGGTGGCGAGCGTCTCCGCGGCAGGCTATCGCCGCTGCTCGGCCTGGAACTGCTTGTAGGCCTCGACGGCCATCCGATCGCAGGCCTCGTTTTCCGGGTGGCCTGAGTGGCCGGCGACGTGGGAAAACCTGACCGTGTGGGCCGACGCCAGGCGATCGAGTTCCCGCCAGAGATCTTCGTTCTTCACTGGCACGAGCTTGCCCTTTTCCTTCCGCTTCCAGCCCTGAGCCTTCCACTTGGGCATCCACTCCGAAAGCCCGGTGCCCACATAGACGCTGTCGGTCACGAGTTCGACCACGGCCGGCCGCTTGAGCTGGGCGAGGCCGCGGACCACCGCCGTGAGTTCCATCCGGTTATTGGTGGTGTCGGGCTCGGCCCCGGAAGCAGCCGCCTCCTTGCCGGTGCCCGGATGCCGGAGGATGTAGGCCCAGCCCCCCGGGCCCGGGTTGCCGCTGCAGGCGCCGTCAGTGAAAAGCACAACCTCGGGGGCACGATCAGCGGACATGAAAACTCTCTGGAGGAAGAATCGAACCGGAACCGCATTCAGACCGCCAAGACTGCCGGCTCGGGGACGGCAAAAGGCGCGTCGCGGGCGAGGATACGCCCCGATGCTCCGCGAGCGTTCGCCGATCCCCTCGCCTTCCCCACCCTTGAACCACAGGTGACTCCGATGAAAGAAACAGTCTGAGCCGGCTCGGAGGCCTACGCCACGCCCCGCGCACCGGCATCGAGCAAGGCATCGTCGGCTTCGTCGAGCTCCAATTGCAAGGGCAGCCGCACGCTGAACCGGCTGCCCCGGCCAAGCTGGCTCTCGAGCGACACGTCACCTCCCAGCAGCCGGCACAGCTCCCGCACGATCGAGAGGCCCAGGCCCGTGCCGGAAATCTCGCGGGTCATCGCGTCGTCGCGGCGGAAGGCGTTGCCCTGACGAAACTTCTCGAAGATCGTCTGCTGCTCGTCGGCGGCGATGCCCACGCCGGTGTCGGCCACCTCCAGGAGGAACTCCCGCGGCGGCCCGCCGCCGGATGGCTCAGCCAGCCGGCCGATCACGTCCACCCGTCCCCCTTCGGGCGTGAACTTTACGGCATTGGAAAGGAGGTTCGCCAGGATCTGCTGCACCTTCGCCTGATCCTGTTCGACCGCCTCGAGTCCGGGGCCGATCTCGAATCCAAGCTCGATGTGCCGCTTCTCGGCCAGCGGCCGCACCATGTCGCACTGGGCATTCACCACGGCCTCCAGCCGAAACACGGTGGGCCGCAGCTTCATCTTGCCCGCCTCGATCTTGGCCAGGTCGAGGATGTCGTTGATCATCTCCAGGAGCATCCGGCCGGAGGTGCGAATGTTCTCCACATACCGTCGCTGCTTCGCGTCGAGCGACTCGATCGAGCCGAGCACGTCGGAGAAGCCGATGATGCTGTTGAGGGGCGTCCGCAGCTCATGGCTCATCGTGGCCAGGAAGTCGCCCTTGAGCCGGTTCATCTCGTAGAGGTTGAGGTTGGCCTGGGCGAGTTCATCGACCTTCTCGTCGAGGGTGCGATTGGCGTCGCGGAGTTCCTGTTCGGTGTCGATCAGCCCACGGAGCATTCGGTTGAAGGCCACGCCCAGCTCCTCGAACTCGTCGGCCGTGTGGATCTCGGCCCGGGCCTCGACATTCCCCCGGCGAACCTCGTCAGTTACGTCGCGAAGATGCTCGAGCGGCTTCACGATCACGTAGCGGACGATCGCGTAGGCCACGAGCATCGCCAGGAAGACGGTGATGATCGCCGTGGCCAGCAGGATGGCCCGGTTCCAGTTGATCGCCTTGCGGGTCGCGGCGTCGGGCATGACGAGCTTCACGACCGCCATCAGGTCGCCCTCGGCATACCGCGGGCCGTCGCCGGCGGCGCCGACCGGCTCCTTGCGTTCATGGCAGAGCCCGCAGTCCTGCCGAAACCGGATCGGCTGGTAGTAGTGGTATTCGGAGTTGTCATCGGTGCGGAAGTCACGGCATTCGACCGAATCATCGGCCGCCCCGAGGGCCGCCGTCGGCTGCGGGGTGGGCGGAGGCTCCTGCTCGAAGGCCTCGAGCACGGCCAGGTCGAGCCGCTTGTAGGTCGCCTGCTCCGCGGCCGGAGCGTCGGGCCGCAGCAGCCGCCATTGATACTTCTCCCGCGCCAGCCGCTTCTCCAGGCTCTCGATCGTGCTGGCGGAATGCTGCTCCTTCTCGAGCGCCTTCCAGTGGATCTGGAGCATCACGGCATCGACCACATGCCGGCCCGTCGCCCGGCTGCTCGCCGAAACGAGCTGCTCCGTGCGATTGCCATACCACCAGAAGCTGCCCGCGATCAGCACGAACAGACAGAGCCCGAACAGGAAGCGGACCTTCCGTTCGAGGCTTGTTTCGCCGAGGATGTCGCGGAGGGAACGGTAGGACATGGGCAGCTCGATCGCCCCATCCTACTCGGACGGCGGCGAAGCGAAGGGCGGTGATTGCTCACAGCATCTCGACCGGATCGACGTCGATGATCCAGGCGATCCCATCGGGCGTCTTGAGGCCGGCGATGGCCTGCCGGACGAGCTCCCGAAGCGCAGGCCCGTCGGGGCCGTGCACCTGGAGATGCCAGCGAAACCGCTCCCGCAGCCGCGGGATCGGGGCTGGGGCAGGCCCGAGCACCCGGATGATGCCGGCCGCCGGGGCGGCGGTGGCCCGCAACCGGTCGACGAGCGTGCCGGCCCACTCGCTCACCCGCCGCTCGTCGGCCCCGCGGACCACGAACCGGACCACGTGGCCGAATGGCGGGTAGAGGAGCGCCTCGCGGATCGGCAGTTCGCTGCGAACGAAGGCCTCGTAGTCGTGGGCGGCCGCCGCGCGGATCGCCGGATGGTCGGGCGTGCTCGTCTGCACCACCACCCGGCCGCCGAGCGGCCCCCGGCCGCTGCGGCCCGCCACCTGGGTGACGAGCTGACAGGTCCGCTCGGCGGCGCGGAAGTCGGCGAGATGGAGCGCCGCATCGGCGTTCACCACGCCCACGAGCA
>JBJOHE010000032.1:0-8950 GCA_046047895.1 Planctomycetota bacterium
AGCCGACGGACTGGTCATTGCGGCCCACGACGAACCAGGCTGACGAGCTGAGCTCGCCACCGGTCATCTGGGCGGTTCCCGTGCCGGAACCACCGGCCCAGAATTCCCCGCCCGCGGCGACTGTGCCGCCGCTCATGTTAAAATTCGCCGGCGTGGTGTTGCCGCCCCAGAAGTCCGAGCCCACCTGGAGCGACCCGGCCACGTTCACCGACCCGCTATCGAGGTTGAAGGTGCCCGAGCCTCCCTGGCCGTTGGGCGAAATCCGGAGTTCGGTCACGTTCAACGAGCCGGTTGTGTTCATGTTGAAAACGCCTGTCGACTGATACAGGCCGATCATGAAGTTGCCGTTCGCGTTGTTGTCGGAGTCGAAACTGCCGCTGCCGACATCGAGGCCGGTAAAGGTACCGGGCGACGCGGTCGTGCCGGCCGCCAGATTCAGCGTGGCATTGCCGCTATAGTCGCCGACCTTCGTCCAGTAGTTGATCGTGAAGGTGCCGGCGGAGATGTTCACCTGTCCGGTGGGCGCCGGGGTCGAATCCGCCACGGCGATCAGGAGATCGTTGGGCACAAGCGTGTTGTTGGTCACGACCACGGGATAGTTCGTGAGGATGTTGACCTCGCCGTTTCCTCCATTGGGATTCGAGTCCCAGTTGGAGAGATTGTCCCAGTTGGTGTCGACCGTCCCCGTCCAGAGCGACCCGAGCGTCGCGTTCGCACTCAGTCCCGCGACTGCCAGGCAGCACAAAACAACTCCGAGATTGGCAGGCGATTTTTTCATGATGTGAATTCCAGAGTGGGACGCGATGACGGTGGTCGAACCAATGATCGGCGGGGTGATCCACTCATGAACTCCAAATCGCCACAGCGGCGACATAGTCGAGAGTGTTCCCCCGGGGACACTCACATGAGACTCCGCCGCTGACCCAGGCTTCAAGCCGTCCGTCGCCCTCGGCTAGCAACTCATTCGCAAGTTGCTTGAGTTTTTGCGCAGCGGCTCGTGCCTGGGGACGTCGTCACTCCCCCCGCGGGCGGTGGATCGGGAACAGGATCACGTCGCGGATGCTCGCGGCACCGGTCAGGCACATGACCAGCCGGTCGATCCCGATGCCAAGCCCCCCGGCCGGGGGCATCCCGTAGCGGAGCGACTTGATGAAGTCCGTGTCCATCCGGGCCATCGAGTCGTCGGCCGGCAGGCCGGCGAGCTGGGTGCGGAAGAGTTCTTCCTGAAGATCGGGGTCGTTGAGCTCGGTGTAGGCGTTGGCCAGCTCCATGCCCGCCACATAGAGCTCAAACCGCTCCGCCACGTCGGGCTGGCCCGCCTTCCGCTTGGTGAGCGGGCAGATCGCCGCCGGATAGTCGATCACGAACACCGGTCCGGAGAGCGTGTCTTCCACGGTCGCCTCGAACAGGTCGCTCTTGATCACGTCAGCGTGCCGGCCAGCCGTGTCGATGCCCCGGGCCGCGGCGGCCGCCGCCACGCTCGCCGGGTCGGCCGGATCGCAGCCGGTCACCTCCCGGAGCAGGTCGTCGTATCTGGCTCGGCGAAACGGGGACGTGAGGTCCACCGTGTGCCCCATCCATTCAAAACGGGCGGGGGTGCCGGCGGCCTTGGCCGCCTCGAGGATCACAGCTTCGGTGAGATCCATCATCGTCGCGTAGTCGCCGTAGGCCTCGTAGGCTTCGAGCATCGTGAACTCAGGATTATGCCGCGGGCTCACGCCCTCGTTGCGGTAGACGCGGCCGATCTCAAACACCCGCTCGAGCCCCCCGACGAGCAGCCGCTTGAGGTGAAGCTCGAGCGCGATCCGGAGCACGAGCGGCATGTCGAGGGCGTTGTGGTGGGTGTTGAACGGCCGGGCCGCCGCGCCGCCGGCGCTCTCCTGGAGGGTCGGCCCCTCCACTTCGAGATAGCCACGGTTTGCCAGCACCCGCCGCACCGCCTCGATGATCCGGCTGCGGGCCACGAACCGTTCCCGCACCCCTTCGCCGTGGATCAGGTCGAGATACCGCATCCGCTGCTTGAGCTCGGTATCGACCAGGCCGTGGTATTTGTCGGGGGGCGTTTCCAGGCTCTTTGTGAGAAAGGTGATGCCGCTGGCGAAGATCGTCATCTCTCCGGTCTTCGACCAGCCAAGCCGGCCGTCGATGCCCACGAGATCACCAAGATCGAGGCAGCCCACCACCTGCCAGGCCTCGGGGCCCACCTGCTTCTTGCCAAGCATGATCTGGATTCGGCCCGTGCGATCGGCGAGCGAGAGAAACACCAGGCTGCCGGCGCTCCGCTGGAGCATGATCCGCCCGGCCACCCGCACGGTCGGCCCATCGTCGGCATCCTTGGCGATCGTCTCGCCCTGCTCCCGCACCGCGGCGATCGCCGCGGCATCGTCAAACCGCTGCCCCCAGGGGTCGAGGCCCAGGCCCGCGAGCTTGGCGAGCTTGTCGCGGCGGGCCTTCTCGAGCTGGGCGGCGGTGCCCAGCGACGCTTCCTGGTTCGACGAATCGGCTGGTTCAGACATGGATGCAGACGGCCCTTGAGGAATGACTCCGGAACGGCGAACCGGGTATTCTCGGTGGGAAAGCCGGTTTCGAGAAGGCCGGCTCCGCTCGGCCTGCCAGCCATGACCTCCTTCGACCTCCGCCCGCCGACGCTCTTTGCCGTCGAGATTCGCACAACTCGCTGGGACGAACTCGTCGACTGGTATCGGAAGGCCCTGGGCCTCAAGGTGCTGCTGCGGGTGGTGGACGACCGCTATGCCCTGCTCGAAGCCGGGGCCGCCCGGCTGGCGATCTTGGGCCGTCATGATGCTCCCACCGAGAGCCGCCGCTGGAGCCTGGGCTTCGAGGTGGACGACCTCGAGGCCACCCGGGCCCGGCTCGCGGCAGCGGGGATCACAACCCCCGCTCCCCTGGCCAACCCGGAGGGGTTCCGCGAACTCGTCGTCACCGATCCCGACGGCAACCGGCTGCGATTCTTCGCCTGGTCCCACGATCACCACCGGTAGCCAGCCATGTCTGCCACGGCCCTGATCGGCATCCTCACCGTCTCCGACCGGGCCAGCCGCGGCGACTATGCCGACGAAGGGGGGCCGGCGATCCGCCAGTATCTCGCCGAGGTGCTTACGAGCCCCTGGGAACCGAGAGACCGCATCGTGCCCGACGATCTCGACACGATCACCACGACCATTCGCGACCTGGCCGCCGCCGGCTGCTGCCTGATCGTCACCACCGGCGGCACGGGGCCGGCGCCGCGAGATGTGACGCCCGAGGCGACCGAAGCGGCCTGCACGAAGCTCCTGCCCGGCTTCGGCGAGCTGATGCGGCAGGTTTCGCTGCGATACGTGCCAACGGCGATCCTCTCCCGCCAGACCGCCGGCGTCTGCGGCCGGGCGCTCGTCGTCAACCTCCCGGGCCGTCCCAAGAGCATCCGCCAGTGCCTCGACGCCGTCTTCCCCGCGATCCCCTACTGCGTGGATCTGATCCACACGGGAACCACCGACCCGCCGCGGCTCGAGACCGATCCCGAGCGACTGGCAGCCTTCCGGCCAGGATGACGGTCGGGTGAAAGAATCGGCGTGTGACACCGCTCCATAAAAAGCTCGGAAAACGCACCGCTCCATAAAAGCCCCTGACGCAAGTCGGGGGACTCCGCGTGGGAGCAGATCCCGTTCGCCATCCCGCCACCGATGGAACGCCAGGCCCCGCGGGTCACAGCCGGCGGGCGACCTGCGGGGCGAAATAGGTGAGGATCCCGTCGGCGCCGGCCCGCTTGATCACCAGCAGGCTTTCGTGGGCGGCCTTGTCGCCGTCGAGCCAGCCGTTGGCGGCGGCCGCCTGGATCATCGCGTACTCACCGCTCACCTGGTAGGCGAAGGTGGGCACCGCACACTCCCGCTTCACCCGGTGGATGATGTCGAGCGACGTGCCCGCCGGCTTCACCATCACGAGGTCCGCCCCCTCGGCGAGGTCGAGGGCCACTTCCCGCACGGCCTCGTCGGTGTTGGCCGGGTTCATCTGGTAGGTCTGCTTGTCGCCGAGGCCGCGACCGGCGGCCGTGCCCAGCGCGGTGCCGCTCCCGACCGCGTCGCGGAAAGGGCCATAGAAGGCCGAGGCGTATTTTGCGGCATAGGCCAGGATGCAGACGTCCTGCCGGCCGGCCGCGTCGAGCGTCTCACGGATCCCGCCCACCCGGCCATCCATCATGTCGGAGGGCGCCACGATGTCGCAGCCCGCTTCGGCGAGCACGAGCGCCTGCCGGCAGAGCACCTCCACGGTCTCGTCGTTGAGAATTCTTCCGTCGACGAGCAGGCCGTCGTGGCCGTGGGTCGTGTAGGGGTCGAGAGCCACGTCGCAGATGATGCCGAGGGCGTCACCAAAGCGTTCCTGGACGGCGCGGGTGGCCCGGCAGGCGAGGTTGTCGGGATCGAAGGCGTGGCGGCCGTCGTCGGTCTTCTGGGCCGGATCGGTGACGGGAAAGAGCGCGATCGCCGGGATGCCCAGCGTCACCGCCTCGTCAGCAGCCCGCACGATGCCCTCGATGCCGAGCCGCTCAACCCCCGGCATGCTCGGCACGGGGCAGGCCGCCTCGTGGTCATGCACGAACAGCGGCCAGATCAGGTCAGCCGGTGTGAGCACCGTCTCGGCGACGAGCCGGCGGAGCCAGGCATGCTGCCTCGGTCGGCGGAGCCGGGTGGTGGGGAAGCGGCCCGAAGGGCCGGCGGGGCTGTAGCTGGAGATCGCCTTCATCCCGTCGTTCATGGTCGTCCTGTCGGTCGTGGTGGTCCGATCGTGATCGTGCTCATGCCCGTTCGTCCACCGTGATCGCCGCGGCCAGCTCCTGGGTCGGCCACTCGGCATCGACGCCGCGGGTCGCCACCGCACAGGCCTCCTCCGTTTCCCACACCGCTACCCGCCGGGCGATCACGCCCAGGTCGTCGAGCACGTGCGGGGCAACGACCTCCAGCAGATAGCGGGCCATGTTTTCGGCGGTCGGATTCCAGGGCATCACGAAATACTTGGTCGGCTCGACGAGCCGCACGGCCGCCAGGGCGTTGGTGTCCTGCTCCCAGACCAGGAAGGCGTGATCCCAGTGGTCGTCGAGCCAGCCGAGCAGCCGCCGCTTAATCAGGGAAAAGTCGACGACCCGGCCAACGGCATCCTGTTCGTTCGTGCCCCCGGCCGCCTCCACCTCGACGTCGACGCGGTAGTTGTGGCCATGAAAGAAGGCACAGCGGCCCTCATGGCCGAAGAGCCGGTGCCCGGCGCAGAACCGAAGGCTGCGGACGAGCGAGAGGCGGGTGGGGTCAGGGTCGTGCATGGCGTCGGAGCTCGAAGGCGATCACGTGCGGCCGCGGCCCTGGGCCAAGCCGCGAAAAACCCCATGATACCCGCCGAAAACGGCCGTGCGGCCCGGCGGCGGGGCGGGTATTCTGCGGGCTCGGCGGCCCGCCCCCTCTGCGGAACGGCAGCCTCACCGCTCCTCTGACACCACTCTCGCCACGGTTCATCCATGATCCTCGTCACCGGCGGCGCCGGCTTCATCGGCAGTTGTTTCGTGCTCGACTGGCTCGCCGCCTGCGACGAACCGGTCGTCACCCTCGATGCCCTCACCTACGCCGGCAACCTCGGCAACCTGGCGAGCCTCGCCGACGACCCGCGGCACACGTTCGTGCGGGGCGACATCGCCGATCGCGATCTCGTCGCCGGCCTCCTGGCCGAACACCGGGTGCGGGCGATCGTCCACTTCGCCGCGGAGAGCCACGTCGACCGCTCGATTCTCGGCCCGGAGGAGTTTGTCGTCACCAACGTGATGGGCACCTTTCGGCTCCTGGAAGCCGCCCGGGCCCACTGGGGTGGGCTGCCCCCGGCCGACCGGGAGGCCTTCCGGTTCCTCCATGTCTCGACCGACGAGGTCTACGGCACGCTGGCCCCCACCGATCCGGCCTTCACCGAAGAGACGCAGTACCGCCCCAACAGCCCCTATGCGGCAAGCAAGGCAGCCAGCGACCATCTCGTCCGCGGCCACCACCACACCTTCGGCCTGCCGGTGGTCACGACCAACTGCTCCAACAACTACGGCCCCCGGCAGTTTCCCGAGAAGCTGATCCCGCTGTGCATCCACCGGGCCCTGGCCGGCGAGCCGCTCCCGATCTACGGCGACGGTCGGCAGGTTCGCGACTGGCTCTACGTGGCCGACCACTGCTCCGCGATCCGCCGCGTGCTCGAAGCGGGCCGGCTCGGCGAGGTCTACAACATCGGCGGCTCGAGCGAGATGGCAAACATCGACGTCGTCACCCTCCTCTGCCAGATCCTCGACGAGGAGAACCCACGGCCCGACGGCACCCCCTACGCCAAGCAGATCACCTACGTCACCGACCGCCCCGGCCACGACCGTCGCTACGCGATCGACCACTCAAAGATCTCCGCCGAACTCGGCTGGCAGCCAGCCGAGACCTTCGCCACCGGCCTGCGAAAGACCGTTCGCTGGTATCTCGACAACACCGCCTGGGTCGAGGCCGTCACGAGCGGCCAGTACCGCGACTGGATCGACCGCCAATACGCCGGGGAGAAGACCGCGTGAGCACCCAACCACGTCCCCGCACCATCACCACTCCGGGAAGCCGGAGAGGGGGTCGCGCGCAGACGCTGGTGAATTTTGACTGCCAGAGTTGGCCGACGGTGCATGATCCTTTTCCGGACCTCTGTGGGGCGGAGGGCTTGCCCGTGCCAATCGACCGGCGTAGGAAACCGAGCGGAGCCACGATGGCGGAGCGAGGTTTCCTTCGAGTGAGCGGAGGGCAGGATGCCCGGAGCGAACGTCCGGCGAGATGGCACGGGCAAGCCCGGCCGCATCGGCTTGACCACGGACTAAGTCTCGGACCTCGTGACACCAGCTCCGTCCAAATCCGCCGACGACGAGCCCGTGCCCCCGGCCGGCGAATTGGGCTCGTTGAGGTTCTCCCCGGACACCGGCATTGGCAAGGAGTGAACACGTGACAACACAGCGAACGATTCTCGTGACCGGGTCCTCGGGACTGATCGGCAGCGAGGTGGCCAGCCACTTCGATGCGGCCGGCTGGGAGGTGCACGGCGTCGACAACAACCAGCGGGCGGTGTTCTTCGGGCCCGGCGGCGACACCCGCTGGAACCAGGAGCGGCTCGCCGCGACGCTGCGAAACTTCCGCCACCACGAACTCGACATCCGCGACCGGGCTGGCGTGCTCGGGCTCGTGGCCGAAGTCCGGCCGACCGCGATCGTCCACACGGCGGCCCAGCCGTCGCACGACCGGGCGGCCGCGATCCCGTTCGACGACTTCGACACCAACGCCGTCGGCACGCTCAACCTGCTCGAGGCCGCCCGCCGGGCCTGCCCCGAGAGCCCGTTTGTGCACATGAGCACCAACAAGGTCTATGGCGACGCCCCCAACGAGATCCCGCTCGTCGAGCTCGAGACCCGCTGGGACTATGCCGACTCGGCCTACGCCGACGGGATCGCGGAATCGTTCCGGATCGACCAGAGCAAGCATTCGCTGTTCGGTGCCTCGAAGGTGGCGGCCGACGTGATGGTGCAGGAATACGGCCGCTACTTCGGGATGCCCACCTGTTGCCTGCGGGGCGGCTGCCTGACCGGGCCTTCCCACTCCGGCGTGGAGCTGCACGGCTTTCTCAGCTACCTCGTGAAGTGCAACCTCGAAGGCCGGCGGTACACCGTCTTCGGCTACAAGGGGAAGCAGGTTCGCGACAACATCCACGCCGCCGACGTGACGGCCTTCATCGCCCGGTTCATCGAGGCTCCGCGTCCGGCGGCGGTCTACAACATCGGCGGCGGCAAGGCCAACAGCTGCTCAATCCTCGAGGCCTTCGCGATGGTGGCCGAGCGGACCGGCCGGCCGATGGACTATGTCTACGACGAGCAGGCCCGGGCCGGTGACCACATCTGCTACTACTCCGATCTCCGGCGGATGGAGGCCGACTATCCCGGCTGGAAGCCGGAGATCTCGCTCAGCGAGACCTTCGACCAGATCGTGGAAGCCCACGGCCGACGGACGGCGACCTGAACCATGCCGCAGAGGATCCTCGTCACCGGCGGCTGTGGGTTCGTGGGGGCGGTGATCTGCCGCCGGTTCGCCGAGGCCTTCGGCGACGCCGAGATCACCTCGCTCGACAGCCTCAGGCGGCGGGGCAGCGAGATCAACCTGGCTCCGCTCGAACGCTGCGGCGTGCGGGTCGTCCACGGTGACATCCGCCAGGCGGCCGATGTCGATTCGCTCGGGCCGTTCGACTGGGTGATCGATGCCGCCGCCGAGCCCAGCGTGCTGGCCGGCACGGCCGCCGGGGGCCAGACCGGCCGCCGCCAGCTCCTCGACCACAACCTCGCGGGCACGGTCAACCTCCTGGAAGCCGCGGCTCGCTGGCAGGCGGGCGTCGTGCTGTTGAGCACAAGCCGCGTCTACTCGATTCCGGCGCTCACGACCTTGCCGCTCGGCGAACACTCCGGCCGGCTCGGGGCGCCGACCTTCGCCCTCGACGCCGCCAGGCCGTTGTCGGAAGGCGTCTCGCCGGCAGGCATCACCGAAGGGTTCTCGACAGCCGCGCCCGTCTCGCTCTACGGGGCCACGAAGCTCGCCTGTGAGACGCTCGCACTCGAATACGCCCACGCCGTCGGCACGCCGCTGGTGATCGACCGCTGCGGTGTGCTCGCCGGGCCAGGGCAGTTCGGCCGGGCCGATCAGGGGATCTTCTCCTGGTGGATTCACCGCTGGGCGGCGCGGAAGCCACTCTCGTTCATCGGCTTCGGCGGCCGGGGGCTCCAGGTGCGAGACTGCCTCCATCCGGAGGACCTTGCCGAACTGCTCCTGCGACAGATGGCGGCCGCCCGCGGAGGCGAGCCCGAACTCCTCCACGCCGCGGGGGGCGCCGGCACGAGCCTGGCTGAACTTTCGGCATGGTGCGG
>JBJOHE010000033.1:0-21539 GCA_046047895.1 Planctomycetota bacterium
GGGTGGTGGCAGCCTTCACCGTCGCGACGGTGGGCACGATGCTGGCCGCCGTGCTGGTGCTCCGCTCGGGCACAGGCTTCGTGCGACTCCCGAAGCTCGACCGTTTCGCCCACGCCTTCGCAGGCCTCGCCATCCTCGCCTGCGGTGTGCTCGTCAAAGCGGGCCTGTGAGCCTCGTAGGCGACAGGATTCGAAGCGGCATCTCCTGGTAGGTCGGGGTCGCCCATATCCCCTCGCCGGACGTTCTCCTTGGGCCACTGGTGCCGAGGGACTTGAGGGACCGAAGCGACGTCAAGCGGTAGGTCGGGGTCGCCCGTATCCCCTCGCCGGACGTTCGCTTCGGGCATCCATGCCCTCCGCTCACTCCGAGATAACTTCGCTTTCGCCCTCCGGGCTTCGCTCGTTCTCTAGGCCGTCTCGGGCACACGGGCACCCCCTCCCCGCCGGGCGTGTGAAGTGCTGAGAGAGGGTTTGGGCCAATCGACCCGTGGCCGCAGGCTTGCAGCCTGCGGAATCCGGGGGAATTCCGTGAGGTCCCGAACCCCGCTGCAGTGATCCGCACTTTGGCCGGCTTCAAGCCTGTCCCCACGAGACTCGCGCCCGGCACGCAGCGAGGCGCAGCCTCGCGCAGCGTGCCATCCGGGTCGCCCCGCCTCGACAAACATCCGCGCAGACGGGGCCGCCAGCCCATTGCGGTCGCACGCAATCGGCCGCCCGGAAGGCGGCCGGCCGAGCGGAGGCGAGGCAAGCTCGCCGGGGCCATGGATGGCCCGGCGAGCGCTGAAGTCAGAAGGTAAGACTGTCCTCGGCAAACACGTCGCGGCTCTCGTAGGGGTGGAAGAGCCGCGAGACCTGGAGCGAGAGCATCTGGAGGAACATGCCGCGGAATTCCGTCTCCGAGCGGTCGGCGGCCGGGATCGCGGAGTTGGCCGGGAAGGCGAAGTCGTCGATCCGCTTCTGGTAGACGAGCTTCTTCTCCTCGAGGTCGTAGACCTTCACATGGGCCGTGGCCCGGCCGCGGTAGAGGGTCGAGCCTTCGTGGAAGCGAAACTCCTCGAGGTCGATGCCCACGACGTAGTCGGCGTCGAGTGCCTTGCCGACGGTCTGGTAGTCGACCCAGGCGTTTTCATCGATCCAGCGAGCGACTTCGTGCTGGCCGATCACGGTCGTGCGGCGGACGTTCTGCTCGATCTGGTTGCCGATGAGACCGGCGAGTTCGCGGGCCGAACCGGCGTCGGTGAATTCGAGTTCGATGATCGGGCGGCAGACGACGGCCACCGTCTTGCCCTTCAGGCCCGTGAACTCGGCCGGCATGTCGGCCGGCTGGATCAGGTAGGCCACGGTCAGGAGGGTCGAGCAGCCCGTTGCGAGAGGCAGCAGGGCGAGCAGGGCGAGCAGGAGGAGCCGACGCGGGGAGCCGGGCATGGGTGGGGTTCCTCGGATGCGAACGCCGCAGCGACCAGGCGGCTGCGGCGCGGGGGACGATAGCCGGAGGAGGAGGCTCGCTCAATGCCGCTGTGCCGATCTGGATCGTGGGAAGCGGACCGGATCGCTAGATGGCACAATCAACCTTTGCCCATGTCCTCCACGTCCTCCAGCCACCGGTCTCCGAGTGCCGCGGCCGAGCCTTTTTTGGCCGCGCTGGCCGCCGGGCTGCCGGCCAGCTGCTCCGGAGGCTTCCCCGTGGTGGTCGGGGTGTCGGGCGGGGCCGACAGCGTGGGCCTGCTGCTCGGTCTCGTGCGGCTGCTCGCCGTGCCGATCGTGGTGGCGCATGCCGAGCATGATCTCCGAGCCGAGGCGGCCGATGACCGGCGGTTCGTCGAGGGATTGGCCGCCGCCCTGGGGCTGCCCTGCGAGTGGCGGCGGCTCGCCGTGCGGGACGACCGGGCCGAGCAGGGGGAAGGCCTCGAGGCCCGGGCCCGGCGGCTGCGGTACGACTTTCTCGCCGAGGTGGCCCATGCCCGCGGCGGCCGGCATGTGCTCGTGGCCCACACCGCCGACGACCAGGCCGAGACGATCCTCCACCGGATTCTCCGGGGCACCGGCGTTCCCGGGCTCGCGGGTATGCAGCGAGCCCGTGAACTCTGCGATGGTGTGGCGCTGCTGCGGCCGCTCCTGGACGTCACCCGGGCCGACGTGCGGCGGTTTGTCGCTCAGTCCGGCACTGGCTGGCGGGAGGACGCCTCCAACGCCGACTGCTCCCGGGCGCGGAACTTTCTCCGGCACGAACTCCTGCCTCGCTGTGCGACCGGCCCCTATCCCGCCGCAGCCGAATCCCTGCTGCGACTCGGGAGGCAGGCTGCCGCCGCCACAAGCGTGACGGCCGAGGCGGCGACTTTCCTGCTCGACCGGGTCAGCGAGCGGCAGCCAGACGGCGGCATCCTCATCCAGTGCAGGGAACTCGTCGGACTCGGGGCGGCGGTGCGGGCCGAACTGGTCATCGCCCTGTGGCGACGGGAGCACTGGCCGCGGCGAGATCTCTCCGCCGTCCATGTCGAGACCGTCGCCACGCTGCTGGCTGCCGCCGCCGATGCGCCTCCGTCGACCGCGGTCGACCTCCCCGGCGGCCTGCGGGCCGAGGTCCGGCCGGGTGGCCGGCTGCATGTGACGAACGCCTCAGCCTTGAAGTAGTGCACCGGCTCGGGGGCGGGCTGGTGTCAGCCCTCGGCCGGGCCGACCGTCCCGCCGGTGAACAGCTCGGGGTCGAGGGTTTCCTGCCGGTAGCCGCCCTGCATTCGGAAGTAGCCCAGCAGCAGCATGTAGCAGACGAACATCGTGGCGGGCACATAGGCGGTCAGGGTGAGGGCTCGGCGGCCGCCGGTCAGGCCGGCCGATTCGACGAGCGGCTTGTCATGCTCGGCCTCGGCCGCCGCGACGGTCTGCCACCAGTCCACCAGGGTCTTCTGCTGGGCGATCGCCTCCGGCTTGGCTTCCTGCTGCTCGAGGAGTTCCAGGGCTCGGGCGGCTTCCTTGCCGGAGTCTTCCAGCACGCCCACCTTCGCGCCGTCGAGGCCGACGGTCTTGAGCCAGAGGAAGGAGTTCTCGGAATTCGCCCGATACCGCTCGTAGACGTCGGCATCAGCCGCCTTGAGGGCCGCAGACGCGTTGACATCCTGGAGGAACCCGATGCCGGGCCCTCCCAGGAGGCCCGCCGAGAGCATGCCGACACCCCCGATGGCCCCGATCGTGATCGCACCCCCCTTGGGGAATTGCTCGCTCACCACGCCGAGTATCGTCGGCCAGAGGAAGGTCTTGCCAATGCCGTAGATCGTCGCTGCCACGACGCACATCACCGCCCCTTCGGCGCTACCGAGCATCGTCAGGCCGGCCGCCCCAAAGACCGCCGAAACGGCCAAGAGCCCGAGTGGCGAGATCCGCTCCACGATCGGGCCGGCGAAGAACCGCAGCACGAACATCAGCCCCGATGTGTAGACGAACAACAGCAGACCCGAGGCCGGGCTGGCCATGATCGCCCCGGTGATCTTGGCGATCCAGGAGTCGGTGCCGAGCTCGACGTAGCCCACCAGCGCGTGAACGATCAGGAGGAATGCGAGCAAGAGATGCCCGAACCGGAATCCCGTCGCCGCGCCGAAGGCGACCAGCAAGCCGGCGGCGATTCCCCCGGCCACCAGCGGCGAGAGCCCGAGGTCGTTCTTGAAGAACAGGGCCAGCAGCCCGCAGATCACGGCGGCCCCGAGCAGGCCGAGTTCCCCCAGCATGTCGCGGTAGCTGACGCCCGAGACACTCGCCTCGCTGCGGGGGAACCGCTGGCCGAGCATCATCAGGCCGTAGAGTGCGACGGGCACGAGGAACAGGGAGATCTGGATCTGCCAGGCGACCGGCTTGGCGTCACCGCCCCCGGCCATGAAGTAGCTGGCCAGGCCGCCCACGATCAGGCCCCCCGGCCAGCCGGCGTGGAGAATGTTGAGGTAGTGGGTCTTTCGCTGGGGGAAGAGCGTGGCCACGAGCGGATTGACGACCGCCTCGGCGATGCCGTTGCCGATGGCAAACAGGAACATGCCCCAGAAGAGGCACTGAAAGGCCAGCGGCTTCCCCCCCGCCTGAAAGGCGGCGCCCGTGGCCAGGGTCAACGCGGCCGATACGATGTGCATTCCGAAGGCCATGAACATCAGCGGGCCGAAGCCGATCCGGTCGGCAATCAGGCTCGAGAGCAGGATGATGATGCCGAAGCCGGTCAGGCCGCCGCCCGTGATCGCGCCTAGCTCGGTCTGGGTGAAGCCATACTGCTCGGCCCACTGCCCGAGAATTCCGGCGCGGATCGAGAAACCCACGCCCGCGGCGAGGATCGCCATGAAACCCGCCCAGAGCAGCCGGTGGGCGTTGGAAGTGGCGGAAGCAGCGTGCTGGTGGACGGCCATGCCGGAGAGCCTCGAGAGGGTGGTGGGGCGGGGCGAGTGACCCGCCCCCATGGCGGTTCTTCGGCCCCCCGTTCAGCGAAACTGGGGCAGACTATAGCAACCAGCTTGGCGGGGCGGAATGGCGGGGTTTGGGAAGGCGGCGGGGGCCACGGCGGCTTGACCCTGCTTCGGTCCGCTTCTACTCTCCCGCCCCCCTGCGCGGGATTCCGCCGGCAGCCGTGTCCGCCGGCGGGGCCTTCGCGGTTCCCTGGCGGTGGTGTTCCCGCGTGAAGTCCGTGGCCGACATTCTCTGGACGGTGGTCCGTTGGGCGCTGCCGCTGACCGTGGCCGGCGTGATCGTCGCCGTGGGCCTTGGCTCCCACCGGGTCAGCGAGGAGGTACGGCGACGGGTGGAGATGCGGCTCCAGGAGCGGTTTCCCGAGCTTGCGGTGCGGGTGCGGTCGGCGGGCCTCGTGGAAGGGGAGGGGATCCTCGTCCGCGGCATCGTGGTGGCAGACCCGGTCGCCGGCCGCGAGCTGGTGACGATCGAGGAGGTGCACCTCGCCTGTGGCACCACCCTCGCCGAACTCGTGGCGGGCCAGCCCAGGATTACCGGCGTGCGGCTGCGGCGGCCTGTCGTGCACGCGGTGCGATCGGTCGAAGGCCATTGGAGCCTCGGCCCCCTGCTCGAGCGGCGTGCCGCCGGGCTCGGCATCCCGGTGGAGGTCGAGGATGCGACGCTCGCGGTCGAAGACCTCCAAGGCGGGCGGCGGTTCGTGCTGCGGAACGTGGGGATTGATCTTGCGCCGACGGCCGAGCCAGGCGGCATGGCCCGCACGACGATCCGCGGCCAGGTGGGGGGCGATCTCTTCGAGCGGGCCGACTTCGAGGGGCAACTCACCGGCGAGGGCGGATTCATGCTGACCGGCCACGTCGAGGCGCTCGAACTCTCCCCCCGACTGAGAAGCCTGCTGCCGATCGCCCCATCGGCCGACCAGTGGCTCGTCGGGCTGCGGGGGCGGGTCGACCTGGAGTGGTCGGCGGCGGGTTCGCTCACCGCCATGGAGGCGGCGACGTTCTCGGTGCGGGGCAGGCTCGAGGCCGGCCACTTCGAGCACGCGTCGTTGCCGCTGGCGGTCAGCGATCTCTCGGCCGCCTTCACGGCCGATCGCTCGGGCGTCACCTGCGAGCGGATCGAGGGCCATTCCGGCTCCACGCTGCTGCGGGGCTCCGGCCGGCTGGCGGGCTGGCTGCCGACCTCCGACTTCGACCTTCTTCTGGAGGCGGAGCGGCTGATGGTCGGCCGTCATTGGGAGCCGTTTCTTCCGGCGGCCGTCGCCGCCCACTGGAGCAAGCTCCTGCCGGCCGGCGAGGTCGACCTCCGGGCGCGGCTGGTGCGGCAGGCTGGCCGGCTCAGCCCCGACCTCTCGCTTCGGTGCCGCAACGTCTCCCTCACCTACTACCGCTTTCCGTACCGAGTCGATCGCACGGTCGGCACGGTCACCTACCGCGACGGCGATGTGGCGATCCACCTGACGGGCCTGGCCGGCGGCCATCCGGTGCACGTCGAGGCGGCGGTCGACGGCGACGCGGCGGGCGCTCCGGGCGTGGTCGAGGTCCGGGGTGAGGGCATGCGGATCGACGACGCGCTCCTGGCGGCGCTGCCGGCCCGCAACGCCGACATCATCCAGAAGCTGCGGGCTACCGGCACCTTCGACTTCGTGTTTCGACACGAGCGGGGGCCGCAGTTCGACCGGGGCTTCGCCAACACCCTCGGGATCCGGCTGAGCCGCTGCACCATGGCCTACGCCGGGTTTCCGTATCCGCTCTCGAACGTCACCGGCAGCATCCGGATGGAGGAGGGCCGCTGGACGATCCGGGATGTGAGCGGCACGAACGATACGGGACTCGTGCGGTGCACCGGCGGCCTCGAGCCCGACGGCGAGGGGGGCGGGATCCTCACGCTTCACCTCACCGGCACGCGGGTGGTGCTCGAACAGGAGCTGCGCGACGCCCTGCCCCCGGGCGTCCGCCGGATCTGGGATGACGTGGCGCCGCGGGGCACGGCCGAGTTCACCGCCCGGGTGGCCCACGATGTGAAGACGCGGCGGACGTCGGTCGAATTGGAGGCCATGCCCCTTGCCGACACGGTGTCGATCGAGCCGGCCTGGTTTCCGTATCGGCTGGAGGAGCTTCGCGGGAGGCTGTCGTGGAAAGACGGCCTGCTCCGATTCGAAGGGGTGCGGGGCGTGCACGCCCGCACCACGCTCTCCACCGAGGGCACCTGCCGGTTCACGCCCGACGGCGGCTGGCACGTCTCCTTCTCACGGCTGGTGGCCGACCGGTTTCGGGCCGACCACGACGTGCTCCGCGCCCTGCCGGCTGGACTGCAGCAGGCCGTGGCCGGCGTGCGGCTCAAGGGACTCCTGTCCGTCGACGGCGCGCTCGACATCTATTCCACGGCGCCGCGGGAGGTGGTGCTGCCCGATGGCCGCACCGATGTCGTGCCCGGGCCGGCTGCGGCGGCCTGGGACATGCAGCTCGACATGGAGCAGGCGACGCTCGACGTCGGGATTCCGCTGGCGCACGTTCATGGCGGGATTCGGCTGCGGGGCGCCAGCGACGGCACGGTCTGGCGGTCGCTTGGCGAGGTGGCGATCGACAGCGCCCTCTGGCGCGGGCTGCAGCTCTCGGCCATCCGGGGACCGCTCGTGATCGACGCGGCGGGAGCGAGATTCGGGGGGCCGGCGGCCGCGGTGGCGGAGCCCGGCACGCCCCGGCGACTCACGGCCCGGGTGGCGGGCGGAACGCTGCAGGTAGACGGCAGTGTGGCCGCGGGGGATGCCGGCCGATTCACCGTGGGCCTCGCGGTCGCCGATGCCGATCTCGAGCGGCTCACGGCCGACCTCGGCGGCCGGTCGACCAGTTCGCGGGGGCGGGTGCACGGGGCGGTCGAGATCAGCGGGTCGCGGGCGGGCAGCCACTCGCTCAGCGGCCGCGGCCAGTTGCGGCTGCGGGATGCCGATCTTTATGAGCTGCCAGTCGTTGTCGCGCTGTTGAAGATCCTGAGGGTCAAGGCCCCGGATCGCACCGCCTTCGAGAGCAGCATGGTCGACTTCCGGATCGAGGGACCGCGGGCCTACCTCGACACGATCGAACTCTCGGGTGACGCAATCAGCCTCGTCGGGGCGGGCGAGGTCGATCTCGATTCCCATGTGCGGCTCACCTTCCGCCCGATCATGGGCGAGGCGGAGACCCAGCTGCCGGCGATGAAGCGGGTGCTCGGCGGCGCCGGCGGGCAGTTTCTCGTCGTCCATGTCGACGGCACCCTCGCCGATCCGATCACCTCGACCGAAGCCTTTCCGACGCTCGCGGCGGCCGTGCAGAAGCTGCAGGCCACGGGACCTTCACCGAGCGATCGGACGGCAACCCGCGGAGCCCCGCCCCGGTGAATCACGGGCTCTTGGTAGAGTGGGCAAGGAAACCGGCCTCCCCGCGGCGGCCAGGGCGGAAGGCAGGATGAAACGACGATGAACTTCGTGAAGATGCACGGTGCCGCCAACGACTATGTGTACGTCGACTGCTTCGTGGAGCCGACTCCGGCCGACCCGGCCTCGCTGGCGCCGCGGATCTCCGACCGGCATCGGGGCGTGGGGGGCGACGGGCTGATCCTCGTCGAACGGTCGAGCCGGGCCGCGGCCCGGATGCGGATGTTCAATGCCGACGGGAGCGAGTCGGAGATGTGCGGCAACGGCGTGCGGTGCGTCGCCCATCTCGTCGTGACCCGTGGCTATGCCGCGGCCGGTGCCGTCGCGATCGAAACGGGCCGGGGCGTGCTCTCGCTCTTGGTCCGACCGACGGGGCCGCGAACGAGCCAGGTGCGGGTCGACATGGGGGAGCCACTCCTCGCCGCGGCCGACCTGCCCGTGGCCGGCGTCGGCCCGGGGCCGGTGGTCGACGCGGCCTGTCCAGCCTTGGCGTCGCCGGAGCCCTGGTGGGAGGCGGCGGGGCTCGACCCTCGGATGACCTGCGTGTCGATGGGCAATCCCCACGTCGTCTTCTATTGCCGCGATGTCGCGGCGGTGCCGCTGGAGACGGTCGGGCCGCAGATCGAGCACGCCCCCATGTTTCCCCGGCGGGTCAACGTGCACTTCGTCGAGCGACTCGCTGCCGGCCATGTGCGGATGCGAACCTGGGAACGCGGCAGCGGCATCACGCTTGCCTGCGGCACGGGCGCCTCGGCCGTCTGCGTGGCGGGCGTGCTGACCGGCCGCACCGACCGCCGGCTCCAGGCCGATCTGCCCGGTGGCAGGCTGGAACTCGAATGGCCCGAGGGCGGGACGGTGTTCATGACGGGGCCGGCCGAAGAGGTCTTCACCGGCTCCTGGCCGGAGGCCTGACGGCCGGCATCGTGCCGGAGCGCCTTCCAAGGAGGGAAGCAGCAGCGGTGAAACTCACGACCCCATTTTCGATCGGTGCCTGGTCGCTCGTATCGACGGCGGCGATCCGCCAGTGGATGGGCACGCTCGACTATCGCGTCGACTTCGGCGACCCCGAGGTGGATCCGGTGCATCCGCGGTTTCGCGGGGCCAAGATCTACGTGTTCTGGCACGAGAACATCCTGCTGCCGCTCTACCTCCGCGGACATTCGAACATCTCGATGCTCCTCTCGCGGCATGCCGATGCCAACATCCTGGATCGGGTGGCCCGGATGATGGGCTTCGGGGTCGTGCGGGGTAGCACGTTCCGCGGCGGTTCGGTGGCGCTCCGGGAACTGGCCGAGCGGGCCGCGGTCGGCAGCCTCACGATCACGCCCGACGGTCCCCGTGGCCCGCGGCGGAGGCTGGCGCCGGGCTGCGTTTTTCTCGCGAGCACCCTGGGCATCCCGATCGTGGCGATGGGCCTGGGTTACGACCGGCCGTACCGGTTCGGCACCTGGGACCGTTTCGCTCTGCCACGCCCCTGGTCACGGGCCCGAGGCATTGTGAGCCGGGCGATCCATGTGCCCCGCGACCTCGACCGCGACGGGATCGAAGTCCACAGGCAGGGCATCGAAACCCTGCTCACGCACCTTTCCGACGGAGCCGAGGCCTGGGCCGTGACCGGAACCCGCCGGCCAGGCCAGCAGGGCGTGCGCAAGGAACCATCCCGGGTGGCCTTCCGCACCGCGGCCGAGCCGGGCGATCCGGGCGTGCCACTCGCCGAGGAACTCGCCCGTCACGGCATCGCAGCCGCTGAGCCGCGGGTTGCCGCGTAGGTCAAGCGGCGGCCGTTGAGCCCCGCTTCTTCGCAGCCCATTCAAAGCCCGGGCTGTGAGCCCGCAGGCACCGCGGGATCGGGAGAGGGCAAACGCTGACTCGATGACCGGGTGGCCGTGTCGGCTCCGGCGGATTCGCGGGGCAGAGCATCGAGCCGCCGCTCGAGCGTGGCGAGCCGGGATTGCAGCCAGCGGATTTCGTCACGGATGGCTGCGGCCGCGCCGGTATCGGTGACAACGGGACGGCGGGCGATCGTGGCGGCGGGGCCGGGCTCGAGGGTGGGCACGCCGGTGGCAACGGGCTGGGCCGGGCCGACGAGGGCCTCTTCAAGCGGCCGCTCAAGGGTTTGGAGGACCACGTCGGCCCGTTGCGAGCTGCCACCGGGGAGCACGTATTCGAGCGTCACCGGTCGGCCGACGGGACCGCTGGTGACGAGTTGCGTCAGTTCCGCCGGCGATCGCACCGGCCGATCATTGAGCGAGACGATCACGCTGCCTGGCGGCACGCCCGCCTTCGAGGCGGGCAGGTCTTGGACCACGCCGATCACGTAGGCCCCGCTGGCGGCGGGCAGGTGGAATCGCGATTGGAGTTCCGCGTCGATCGGGACGGTTCGCACGCCGAGGGCCGTGCGGCCCGCGGCCGACGATCCAGTGGGAGCCGCAGCCGCTGCGACCGACGACCGGGCGGGGACTGCCGTGGGCTGGGGGCGATCAACTTCCGGCGGTGCGACCGGAGCCGGAATGAACGGCGAGGGGGCCGCGGCTACCGGGGCCGCGGGGGGAAGCGGGTTCGCGGTGGCCGCCGGGGGCGAGGGAGGAGCCGCGGACGCCACCGCTGCGGCGGCGGGAGCAAGCGGAGGGGCGGCTGCGAATGCCGGCGTCGCTGCCGCTGCCACGGGCGGACGGGCCGCGGCAGCGAGTTGCACGTCGCGAACCTGTTCGCCCCGGGCGATCGCCAGGCCCACAACCTGACCCGGCGAGATCGACGTCAATGCCTGCGACACATCGTCGGCGCTCCGCAGCGGTTGCCCGTTGATGCCCCGAACCTCGTCCCCCGGAAGGATGCCGGCGGCGGCCGCCGGCCCGACGGCCGCCACGCTATCGACGACCCAGCGGCCCGGCACCGAGGATTCACCCACGGCCAACCCGAGCCAGCCCTGTCCAGGAGCCGCCGCGGCTGCCGGTGCCGGACGGGCTGCGGGCAGCCCACGACTCTCCGCGTCATGCTCCAGGGCGGGGGTCATCCGGTCGCGGACGGGCGCAAGACCTCGCCTTGCTGCCGTGCCGGTCTCGGCTGCAGGTGAGTCGCCGGGCTGGGCCGCTGCCGGCGGGGCCACTGGACCCCGGGGGGCGACGAAGGGAAGCGGAATCGGTTCGCCAATTGAGATGTCACCTGGCTCGAACCCGGCCGGCTCGTCCGCCGCCGAAGGCCGACCGGTCGGTCCGATGCCCGCTGCGGCAGCGACGAGCATCGCCAGCCAGAGTTGAAGCCGCGAATGGAACTGTGGTCGATGCATGAACACGGAGAGGATGACGTGATGTCGCCGCCGATGAGCCCGGAACTGCTGAATCCCCGACACGTAGAAGATATCCCACGCGAAGCTGCGACTGAAGGGCCGGACGTTGCGGTGCGAATCCCGGGGAAAAACGGCTTCTCGGCATCCCATCCACAGGTTGTGCACGGCCGCCGGCCGCCGGCGCGGATGGCCGCGGCGTGATGCGACGACCTGTTCTCGGCGGTGTCGGCGGACATGGTGGCGGGCTGCTTGCAGATGGTTTGACAGCACTGCAAGCACTCCTATACTCGCGCCCCGTTGCGTTCGCCGGTGGGCCTCCTCGGGCTCGCTCGGCAGTGCGACACGCCGGCCACGGCCGGCACGATCAGGTATGCAGCGGCGCCAGGATGCCGGCTGCGGAAAGGGAAGGATCCGATGGGTAGAGCCGTCGCCGCCGCGACAGTTGAATCGCGGACGCTCGCCGAGAGTGTCCGTGACGCGCTTCGCGAAAGGATCGGTGACGAGCGGTTCGCGGTCTGGTTCGGGGAGGCCCAGTGGACCCTCCGGCAGTCCGGCGCCGGCCAGGAGATCGTGATCCGTGTTGGCCAGGGCGTGACCCACGATTGGCTACGACGCACGTTTCGGGTCGAGGTGGATGCGGTCATCCGCGAACGGTTTGGCCAAGGGCTGGCCGTGGCCTGGGAGGCGACTCTCGAAGCGGCTCCAGACGAAGGCGTCACGGCAGACGATGCTCGTCGGCACCGGCGGGCCAAGCCACTGCGGGTGCGGCGGGAGCCAGCGGACGCCAGCCAGCTACCGCCGGCCGGTGATCGGGCGGCGGCCGGCCGCCACGGGCCGCGGCGGCTCGGCGAATTCGTCGTAGGCGGAAGCAATCGGATGGCCTCCGCGGCGGTCGAGATGGCCGTGACCCGGCTCGGCGAACTCTCGCCCCTGGTCATCACCGGCCCGAGCGGCGTCGGCAAGAGCCACCTGCTCGAGGCGGCCTGCAGCCGCTGCCGCGAGCTGCATCCCGAGAAGACCGCCGTGTTTCTCTCGGGCGAGCAGTTCACCACCGGGTTTCTGCAGGCCCTCCACGGCAGCGGGCTGCCCGGATTTCGCCGCACCTGCCGGGCCGCCGATCTGCTCGTGATCGACGATCTCCAGTTCTTCGTCGGCAAGCGGGCCACCATCCAGGAACTCCAGCAGACGATCGACGCCCTCCAGCGGCAGGGCAGCCAGGTGATTCTCGGCTGCGACCGGGAACTCGACGCGCTGGCCGAACTCGGTCCCGACCTGCTGACGAGGCTGCGGGGCGGGATGAATGCCCGGCTCCTCCCGCCCGACTACGACGTGCGGCGGGGGATCGTGACGGCGATCAGCCAGACCCGTTCCGTGGAACTCTCCGCCGAGGTGATCCACTACATCGCCACCCACATGACCCGACACGCCCGCGAACTGCTCGGCGCGGTGAATCGGATCGAGGCCACGAGCCTGATGCTCGGCGTGCCCCCCTCGCTCGACCTCGCCCGCGAGGCGCTCGCCGACCTGGTGCGTTCCAGCAGTCGCAGCGTGAGGCTGGCCGACATCGAGCGGGCGGTTTGCACGGCCTTCGGTATCGAACTGGGCACGCTCCAGTCGGGCCGCCGGGCCCGCTCGGTGAGCCACCCGCGGATGCTGGCGATGTTTCTGGCCCGAAAGCACACCCACGCGGCGCTCTCCGAGATCGGCGGCCACTTCGGTCGCCGCAGTCATTCGACCGTGGTCGCCGCTCAAAAGACGGTGGCCGAGTGGCTCTCCAAGGGCACTCCGATGATTCTGGCCGAGTCGGCCTGGGACGTGGAAGAGGCGATCCGCCGGGTGGAAGACATCCTCCGCGCCGGCTGAGATGCCGCCGCTGAGCAACCTCGCTCCTGGCGGCTCGCGGAGCCTCGTGCGGACGGTCGCCCGCCGCGAACTGGCCGTTCGCGTGGCGGAGCGGTTCTTCCGGGTCAGTGCTCGGGGACGAGCCGCTCTTCGAGGCTCGCCTTGTAGCGGACGCTCGACTCAGGGCCGCCGAAGCCGACCACGCGGCGGTCGATTGCCGTGCGGCGGCTGACGATCCGGCCGGCCTCGAGGTCAAACCGGATCTCGCCGTCCCAGATCCGCTCGAGCAGTCGGGCTTCGAGACGCGGGTCATCGACTGGCGTGAGCACGGTGGTATCCACCGCGATCGTCGCCAGGCCGTTATGAACGGCCTCGAGCCGGTAGCGGAGCCGTGTGCGGACGGCCTTGCGGGGTCCGCCCGGAACCTCCACCACGACCTCCTGAGGCACGGTCCATTCATGGCCCACCGGAATCGGCCCGTCGGGCAGCGGCACGACCACGAGGTCGCCCGTGGCGGCGGTCGGGCAGGGCCGCAGCTCGCGGCGCTCGAGGATCCGTCCGTCGGCAGCCACCCGGAGCCGCACCAGCGGCACGCCGAGCGATAGCCGCACGCCCTCGTAGCCAGGGGGCGGATCGGCGGCGCTGCCGCTCGACCACCGCACCTCTCCCCGATCGCTCGTGCGGGAGGTCATCGTGACGTCGTCGACGAACTGTTCGAGGGTCGCCTCGCCCGACTCGGCCACCGCTGTCACCTTCCAGGTGCGGGTGGAGTCGGTCATCGTCTCGACCGACTGCGTCACGCCGTTCATCGTGGTTTCGGTGAGGGCCCTGTGCTCCACGCGGCTGGCGATCGCATCACCCGGCTGAAACAGGTAGCGGAGGAGCACCGCCGGAGCGGCAGGCTCGGCGGCGGGGCCCGGCAGGGCTGTCACCAGCCAGACGACGGCAGCCGCGAGCGTGACGAGATGCGGGCAGCCGAGCGTCATGACGCCCCCCGCGGCGGGGCGGCGACGGCCCGCAGGCCTCCGCCCCAGCCGAGCTTGTCGCGGAGCGTGGCGTAGTAGCCGTGCCGGCCCACGTCCACGAGCGTGAATCGGGGTTTGGCCCGCCACACCCGGATTGAATCGCCGGCTGCGAGCGGACCGATCACCCGGCCGTCCACCACGCAGGCTGAGCCAGGATTCGGCTGGGGCACGCGGAGCTCATAGGAGCGGTCGGCCGAATCGACCACGGTGCGATTGGTCAGCGTGTGGGGATTGAGCGGGGTGAACACGAACGCCTCGAGTTCCTTGCGAACGATCGGCCCTCCGGCCGAAAGGTTGTAGGCCGTCGATCCCGCCGGTGTCGAGACGATCAGGCCGTCGGCCCGGTAGGTGGTGGCCGGCTCGCCGTCGACGAGTAGATCGATCTCGATCATCGTGAAGGGGGGGCCTGCCAGCACCGAGACCTCGTTGAGGCCAAGCTCGCGGTGGACGCCCCGGCTGCTGTGCAACTCGCACTCGAGCATCATGTGGGGCACGAGCCGGAAGCGGCCCGCAAGCAGCTCGTCGACCGCCGCCTCGGCCTGCAGGGGCGGGGTGTCGGCCAGAAATCCGAGCCGGCCCAGATTGATGCCGAGCACCGGCACCTGGTCGTAACCCATCCAGCGGGCCGCCCTCAGGATCGAGCCATCACCGCCGAGCACGATCACCAGGTCGGCGGCGTCGAGCACTGCCGGCGTGGCTGCGGTCGCGACGGGCTCGTCGCTCTCCTGCACCACCCGCACCAGCTCATGACCTCGGGCCGAGAGCAGCTCGGTCAGCCGGGCGACCTCGGCGGCACCCTTGGCCGGGCCCACCAGCAGAATGCGAAGCGACGCGGGGGGCGACTGCTCGGCACGCAGGCGGGAGGCACGCGGCATGGAGGCTGTCTCGGTGGTCAGTCGTGGGCAGCCGCGTGCGGGAGCGGCGCGGATGCGGTGCGACCGGCCAGCCGCCTGCAGGTGGCGGCGATGCCCGCTGCGTCGAGGCCGAGCTCGGCCAGCAGTTCACCGCGTTCGCCGTGCTCCACGAATCGGTCGGGGAGGCCCAGCCGGTGGATCGGGCCATGGGGGATTCCGGCATCAGAGACGAGTTCAAGCACGCCGCTGCCGAAGCCGGTGGGCAGCACGTTCTCCTCGACGGTGATGGTCCAGGGGGCGGCCTCGATCCGTTCCTTGAGCCGCTCATCGAGCGGCTTGACGAACCGGGCGTTGATCACCGTGATGTCGAGGCCTTCAGCCCGGAGCACAGCCGCCGCCTCGATCGCCGCTCCGAGCAGGGTGCCGCAGACGATCACCAGGCCGTCGCCTCCTTCCACGACCGTCTCCGACCGGCCCATCACCAGCGGGGCCCGAGAGAAGCCGTGGCTTTCCACGCCGGTCTTGGGATAACGGATCGCCACCGGCCCCGGCTGTTCGATCGCCCAGTCGACCATCGTGACGAGATCATGCTCGTCGCTCGGCGCGAGCACCGCGATGTTGGGAAACAGCCGCAGGTAGCCAAGGTCGTAGGAGCCGTGGTGGGTCGGTCCGTCGGGGCCGGTCAGGCCGGCCCGGTCGAGCATGAAAGTCACCGGGAGGTTCTGGAGCGAGACCTCCTGGAAGATCTGGTCGTAGGACCGCTGGAGGAAGGTGCTGTAGATGTCGACGATCGGCCGGCAGCCCGCCTTGGCCTGGCCGGCGGCGAAGGCCACGGCGTGGGACTCGCAGATTCCCACGTCGAAGAACCGATCGGGGAACTCCGCCCGCACCTTTTCCAGCTTGTTGCCCTGGCACATCGCGGCGGTGATCACCGTGACTCGTGGATCCCGCCGCATCGCGCCGCCGATCGCGGCCGCCGCCACGTCGGTGTAGGCGCGGGCCGACGACTTCTTGACCGTGACGATCCCGTCTTCGTCGTCGCACTCGAACGGGGCGGGAGTGTGGAAGAAGACCGGATCGGCCTCGGCCGGCTTGAAGCCATGCCCCTTTTCGGTGAGCACGTGCAAGAGGATCGGCCCCTCTTCGTCCTTCACGAGCTCCAGGTAGCGGATCAGGTTCGGCAGCGAATGGCCCTCGACGGGGCCGAAGTAGCGCACTCCCAAGGCCTCAAACAGCGCCCCGCCGTGGAGGGAATTCTTGATCGAGTCCTTGACGCCCGTGATCATCCGCTCCATCTGCTCGCCGACCATCGGCACGCCCTTGATGATCTCGCCGGCCTGGTGTTTGATGCCGCGATACCAGGAGTTGGTGCGGACGATGTCGAGGTATTCGGCGAGCGCTCCCACCCGCGGGCAGATCGACATCTTGTTGTCGTTGAGGATCACGAGCAGCCGCTTCTTGAGGAAGCCGGCATTGTTGAGGGCCTCGAACACGATTCCCGACGGCAGGGCGCCATCGCCGATCACCGCCACCGAATGCCGGTCGGTCTCACCGCGGAGGTCGTCACCGCTGGCGAGCCCGAGGGCGGTCGAGACGCTGCAGCCGGCATGGCCGGTCATGAACAGGTCGTAGGGGCTCTCCTCCGGGTTGGGATAGCCCATCAGTCCGCCGCGGGTTCGGATCGTGCCAAACTGGCCGAACCGCCCCGTGATCAGCTTGTGGGGATAGATCTGATGGCCCGTGTCCCAGATCAGGCGGTCGCGGCTGAAGTCAAAGACCCGGTGGAGCGCCAGGCAGAGTTCGACCACGCCGAGATTCGAGGCGAAGTGGGCCGTGCGGGTGGCGGCGACCTCGCAGAGCGCCCGCCGCATTTCGGCAGCCAGCGATTCCAGCTCCTCGGGCGAGAGGCCACGGAGGTCACGGGGGGATTGGATCGTGGGAAGAATCGCTGCCATGGTGGAGAGTTCCGCTGCCGCCTTCAGTGGTTTCGAGAGACGATCCAGGTCGCCAGGGCCGTGAGGTCGGCCGCGGCCGAGCCGAAGCCCGCCAACGCGGCGGCCGCTTCCCCGGCGAGTTCATCGGCCCGCTGCCGGGTGGCCTGGCTACCGAGCACGGTGGGGAACGTGAGCTTGCCGCGGCCCGCGTCTTTGCCCACCCGCTTGCCCATCGTCACCTCGTCCCCCTCGGCGTCGAGCAGGTCGTCGGCGATCTGAAAGGCCAGGCCGAACGCGGCCCCGAATCGGTCGAGGGCGGCGAGCTGGTCGGGCCCGGCGCCGGCGGCGAGGCCGCCCAGGGCGAGGGACGCGCGGAACAGACCGCCCGTCTTGCGGCGATGGACCCGCTCCATCCATTGAACCTGGTCGGCGGAGGAGGCGGATGACAGGTCGTCGATCCAGCCCCGCTCGACCGCGAGATCGTCCACCTGGCCGCCCACGAGGGCCTCGGGGCCGGCCGCCTCGGCAAGGATCAGGCAGGCTCGTCCAGCCACGTCGGGCCGCAATCCCCGCGCGAGAGTTTCGAAGGCCATCGGCTGGAGGGCGTCGCCGCAGAGGATGGCCGTGGCTTCGTCGAAGGCCTTGTGGCAGGTCGGTCGACCACGCCGAAGGTCGTCGTCGTCCATCGCCGGCAGGTCGTCGTGGATGAGCGAGTAGGCATGGATCAGTTCGACGGCCACCGCCGCCGGGGCCGCTGCCTGCCAGGCCTCGGCCTCGTTGGTCGTCGGAGAGCAACTTCGGGCGGCCCAGAGCGCAAGCGCGGGCCTGAGTCGCTTCCCCGGCGCGAGCACCGCATGCCGCAGGGCGGCGACGAGCCTGGGCGGAGCCTCGTCAGGGCGATCGACCGCAGCGGCGAGCCGCGGGTCGATGAAGGCCTGCACCTGCCGCAGTCGGTCCGGCACGTCCACTGACACGACCGCGGCGCCGCCATGGGCCTGGGAACCGGCGGTAGCCGGGCAGCTTGCCATCCGAGGCCTTGCGGTGGGAGGGGCGAACGGGAAGCCGACTCCTGCCTCCCTCGATTCAGTCAGCCTTGCAGTTTATGCGTCGTCAGACCCTTCGTCCATCCCGGGGAGGGGGCGAGATCGGCTTGCCTTCCCGCGGCCTGGCCGTTTGGCGGGCCGCGTTGCCAAGGGCTCGGGAGCGGCCTCCGCATGGGGGGCGAGCACCGGCCGGCCCTCCTCGTCGATCCGCACGAGCACGTTCACCCGCGCCTCCGTCTGGGAGAGCTCGTCGTGGAGCCGCCGCACGAGCGCGACGCCTCGCTCGTAGGCGGTGATCGAGTCGGCCAGGCCAAGCGATCCCGATTCGAGGCCCGTCACGATCCGGCCAAGTTCAGCGAGCCCTTCCTCGAACGTGGTGGTCTGGGCTGACTCTGCCGCTGGGGAAGACGACTGGGCCTCGGGCTCTTCAGGAAGCTCGTTCATCGACCTCGATCCTTTCTACCGTGCTCCAGATCCGGCCGTCGGTCAGGCGGGTGACGAGCCTGCTGCCGGGTGCAAGCCCGGCCACGCTCCGCAGCGTGGCGGCGTCTTCGCGGTCCCGCCAGGTCAGCGACCAGCCTCGCGCCAGGAGCCGCAGCGGGCTGCCCGCCTCGAGCCGCGCGGTCGCCGCCGCAAGTCGCTCGCCCTGTCGCGCGACCGTGGCCGATGCCAGTCGCGCGAGCCGCACCGCCTGCCGATCGATCTCGTCTCGGCGATCGCGGATCAGGCGGTTCGGGTCGGCGAAGATTCGGGAGCGGCTCAGCTGGCCGAGTCGCTCCCGCGCCAGGGCCACTCGGCGGGTGAGTCCGGCTTCGAGCCGCAGCCCCAGGCCGGCCACGGTGGCCGCGATCTGTTCTCCGTCGGGCGAGACCTTCACCGCCGCATCGGTCGGCGTCAGCGCCCGAAGATCGGCGGCCAGATCGGCCAGCGACACGTCGATCTCGTGGCCGATGCCGGCCACGACCGGAATCGGCGAGGCCGCGACCGCGCGAACGACGGCCTCCTCGTTGAAGCTCCAGAGGTCTTCCAGGCTGCCACCGCCGCGGACCAGCGCGATCACGTCGGCCCGCGGCCTGAGCCGGGCGGCGGCGCGGAGGGCCGCGGCGATCTCCTCGGAGGCGCCGGCTCCCTGCACCCGCGACGGCAGAAGCACCACCTCGGCGGCCCGCCAGCGGCCATGGAGCGTCCGCAGGAAATCGGCGATCGCCGCCCCGGTGGGGCTCGTCACAACCGCGATCCGCCGCGGGAAGGGCGGGATCGGCCGCTTGCGTTCCGCTGCGAACAGGCCTTCGGCCGCCAGAGCCGCATGGAGTCGGCGAAGCTGGGCCTCGAGCGTGCCGGTGCCCAGGGCATGGAGCCGGTCGATCGTGAGCTGGTAGGTGCCCCTTGGGGCGTAGACCTCGATGCGGCCGTGGCAGACCACGGCCATGCCGTCGGCCGGCTCGATCGCCAGGCCGGCTGCCGCGGATCGCCAGATCACCGCCCGGAGGAGGGCCGAATCGTCCTTGAGCGACAGGTAGATGTGGCCGGAGGAGGCCCTCGTGAGGTTGCTCACCTCGCCGGCCACCCAGAGGTCTGCGAACCGGCCCTCGACAACCTCCTTGACGCGGGCGGTCACCTCCGACACGCTCGGCGGCTGATCGGGCGGACGCTGGCGTTCAGTGCTGCGGCGTTCGGTCATCAGTCGCGGAGTGTAGCATCTCCGGTTTCGTCCCTTCCCCGTGTGCCGAGCCCCGCATGACATCCGCTTCCTCCCAGTCCGAGCCGGCTCCGCCCCCGCGGGGAGCGCTGCTGGTGGTGTTCCTCACGGTCTTCATCGATCTGCTCGGCTTCGGCATCGTGCTGCCGGTGCTGCCCCGTCAGGCCGAGCCCTATCTCACCGCGATCGGCCTGCCGCCGTTCGAGGGCGGGGCGGGCGGCGCGGTGATCGGGATCCTGTTCGCGGTCTTCTCGCTGATGCAGTTCATCTTCAGCCCGATCTGGGGCCGGCTTTCCGACAGGATTGGCCGCCGGCCGATCCTGCTGATCAGCCTGACCGGTTCGGTGGTCTTCTATGCGCTCTACGGATATGCCGTCAGCGCGGCCGTGGAGCCTGCGCCGAGCCGGGCCGCCGCCCTCACCGCCCTGTCGTTGATCCTGCTGGCGCGGATCGGCGCCGGAATCGCCGGGGCGAGCGTCGGCACGGCTGCGGCCGTGATCGCCGACTGCACCACTCCCGAAAACCGGGCCCGGGGCATGGCCCTGATCGGAATCGCCTTCGGCGGCGGCTTCACGCTCGGCCCCCTGATCGCCTACTTCGGCCTCGCCATCTTCGACCAGGCCCGGTGGGGCGTGGGAGCGATCGCCTCGTTGATGTCGTTTCTGGCGCTGTTGATCGCGGTGTTCGTGTTTCGCGAGACCCGGCGGCCCGGCGTGGGGCCGACCAAGGAGTATCCCGGCGTGGCCCGCAGCCTCGCCGTGCTGCGAATGCCGGGCGTGGGCGGGCTCGTGCTCGTCTACTTCCTTTCGATCTTCGCCATGGCCAGCTTCGAATCGACACTGGCGCTTCTCACCAAGGCGGCCTTCGGCATGGGTGACAACGCCAACTTCCTCGTCTTCGCCGCCATCGGGTTCACCCTGATGCTGGCCGGCGGCGGCTATCGACCGCTGGCGAAGCGGCTGCCGGAGCGGCGGCTGCTCGGGATCGGCGTGGTGCTGCTGCTCATAGGGATGGTGGCCGTCGCCGGCGTGGCCTGGGCCGTGATGGGGCAGGGGAGCGTCGCGGGCGTCGGCAGCCCCTGGCGGGCGGCCTTCTACGTGGCGGCCACGCTCGTCGTCTGCGGCTTTGCCTTCGTCAATCCGTCGGTGTCGGCACTCATCTCCCGGCGGGCTGATGCCGATCGGCAGGGGGAGGTGCTCGGGGTCAATCAGTCGTTTGCATCGCTCGCCCGGATCCTCGGACCGATGGCCGGCCTGAGCCTGTTTTCGCTTCACCCGTCCCACACGCTGCCGTATGTCGCTGCGGTGCTCGTGCTGGCCTGGGTAGCCGGCCTCCTGCCCGGAATCACCCGGGAGCCGACGGCTGCTGCTCCCGGGTGAGCCCCCAGGATTCGAGCCGCCGGTAGAGGGTGGCCCGGCTGATCCCGAGCAGGGCCGCGGCGGCCGGCACCTCGCCGCCGCTGCGGCGAAGCGCCTCGACCGCCAGCGCCCGTTCCCACTCCTCGATCCGCAGCGACGCCCCCTCGCCCGGCAGGATTCCTGCCGGAGCCTGTTCGAGAGCCTGCCAGGCCCGCACCGTTTCCGGGGCGAGCGAGATCGTGCCCTCGTCGGGCCCGCCGCAGCGGGCCTGTTGCCGGCCTGGCTCGAACGGATCGGTGGTGGATGGCGTTGCCGGCGCTGGCTCGCGGCCCGCGCGGGCCGCGGCCGCGAAGCCGGCCAGCGGAAGCAGCAGATCGAAGTCGGTTTCGCGGAGGCCGCGGGGAGCCGACGCCGCGAGCATCGCCACCGGCCGAGACCGGTCCGTGATCGGGATGCACGCGACGCCCGTTCCGTCGGGCTTGGTCAGCCAGACGGCGCGGCCTGCCCGGGCCTCTCGCTCAGCCTGGCCGGTGACGACCGCCGCGAGGCCGCTGCCGGGGGGAACGACGCAGACCGGATCGACCCGGTCGTCATCAGCGAGGACAAACCAGCCGAAGCTTGCGGCAGTGGTGAACTCGGCGGCCAGTTCGAGC
>JBJOHE010000034.1:0-7510 GCA_046047895.1 Planctomycetota bacterium
AATCCGCGCAGACAGGGCCACCACTCCTCAGCGGCCGCACGCCATCGGCCGCCCGGAAGGCGGCCGGCCGGGCGGAGGCCCGGCTAGCCCGGCGGGGCCAGGGATGGCCCGCCGGGCGCTAAAACCGCATGGCAGGCGACGGTGTGGCCGGGGGCGATCTCGCGGAGCGCGGGTGCTTCTCGGAGGCACCGGTCTTCGCGGAGCGGACAGCGGGTGTGGAAGGGACAGCCAGAGGGTGGATTGAGGGGGCTGGGCACCTCGCCCTCGAGCACGATCCGCTGCCGCGATTTTTCAGCAACGGGGTCCGGGGCGGGAACGGCCGAGATCAGGGCCTGGGTGTAGGGATGGCGGGCCGAGGAGATGATCGTGTTGGCGTCGGCGAGCTCGACGATTCGGCCGAGGTACATCACGGCGATCCGGTCGCTCACCAGCCTGACGGCGGCCAGGTCGTGGGCGATGAACAGCATGGTCAGGCCCAGCTCCCGTTTGAGTTCCTGGAGCAGGTTGAGGATCTGGGCCTGGATCGAGACGTCGAGGGCGCTGATCGGCTCGTCGGCCACGATCAACTCCGGCCCGAGCGCCAAGGCCCGGGCGATGCCGATCCGCTGCCGCTGGCCGCCCGAAAACTCGTGTGGATAGCGGCGAATCATCCGGGGATCGAGGCCGACCGTTTCCAGGAGCAACTGGATCCGGGCCCGCCGCTCAAGCCCCGCGGGCCCGCCGAAGTTGCGGAGCGGCTCCGCCAGAATCGCCTCGACGGTCATCCGCGGATTGAGCGAGGCGAAAGGGTCCTGGAAGATCATCTGCATCCGGCGCCGGAGGTCCCGCAGCTCCGGGCCCCAGGCCCAGCCACGGCCGCGTTTGACCCAGAGCGCGTGCAGCGGCAGTCCGTCGAACACGACCTCGCCGGCCGCAGGCCGCAGTAGCTGGAGCACCGCCCGGCCGGTCGTCGACTTCCCGCAGCCACTCTCGCCGACAAGCCCGAGCGTCTCGCCCCGGCGGACCGAAAAGCTCACGCCGTCCACTGCCCGCACGTCCTGCCGCTGGCCGCCGAACCACCCATCGCCCACGGTCACAGGAAACCGGACGGCCAGATCCCGGACCTCGAGGAGCGGGCGGTCGGCTGCGGCGGCGGAGCCTTGTCCGAGCGTCATCCCGTCGCCTCCATGTTCCAGCAGCTGGCCGCGTGGGTCGCCGACAGATTCGTGAGCGGGGGATGCTCGATTCGGCAGCGATCGCTCGCCAGGCTGCACCGCGGATGGAAGGGGCAGCCAGCCGGCAGATGGCCCAGGTCGGGCGGCAGGCCCGGGATCGCGTCGAGCCGGCTGCCGGGCGGGGTGTCGATCCGCGGCGTGCTTGCGAGCAGACCGCGGGTGTAGGGATGCCGGGGCCGGGCGAAGACCTCGGCCGTGGGGCCCGTCTCGACGATCCTGCCGGCATACATCACCGCCACCCGGTCGGTGCTGCCGGCCACGACCCCGAGGTCGTGGGTGATGAGCACGACGGCCGTGCCCGACGACCGCCGGAGTTCGGTGATCAGTTCGAGGATCTGGGCCTGGATCGTGACATCGAGGGCGGTCGTCGGCTCGTCGGCGAAGAGCACCTCCGGCTGGCAGAGCAGCGCCATCGCGATCATCACCCGCTGCCGCATCCCGCCTGAGAACTGATGGGGATACTGGTCGATCCGGCGGGCCGGGTCGGGCATCCCCACCCGCTCGAGCATCGTGATCGCCGCCCGCCGGGCGGCCGCCGGCGAGGCCCCCTGGTGGACCTCGAGCACCTCGGTCAGCTGCCGCGAGATGCGGAGATACGGGTTCAGCGAGGTGAGCGGATCCTGGAAGATCATCGCCAGCCGGTTGCCCCGGAGGTCTTCGAGTTCCCGCTCGCCACACCGCAGAAGGTCGCGGCCGGCGTAGTGAACTTCGCCCGACGGATGGAACGCCGGCGGCCGGGGCACCAGCCCGAGCAGCGACAGGCAGGCCACGCTCTTGCCCGAGCCGCTCTCGCCCACAATTCCGAGCGTCTCGCCCCGGCGGATGGAGAAGCTCACGCCATCGACCGCCCGGACGACGCCGTCGTCGGTGCGGAAGAAGGTGCGGAGGTCGCGGACGGAGAGGATGGCGTCGGGATCGGCCACGGGCGGCGGTCTCGGTTCTTCGGGCTCTGGCTTGACTATTCCAGTGTCGCCGCCGACCCGCGTCGGCTTGGGCTGCGGTCGGCGGCGACGATCAGCGTTTCATTCTGGGGTCGAGCGCGTCCCGCACGCCGTCGCCGAGGAAGTTGAGCGCGAACAGCATCACGGCCATCACGCCGCCCGGGAAGGCGAGCGTCCACCAGAAGACGAGCATCTGGTTGGCACCGTCGTTGATCAACGCACCCAGGCTCGGCCGCGGCGCCTGCACCCCGAGGCCGAGGAACGACAGAAACGCCTCCTGGAGGATCATCGCCGGCACGGTGAGCGTGAAGGTCACGATCACGGGCCCGAGCGTGTTGGGGATCAGGTGCCGAAACACGATGTCACGGGCCGGCGTGCCGAGGCTGCGGGCCGCCGTCACGAAGTCCTGCTCCTTGAGGCTCATCACCTGGCCGCGGACGATCCGCGCGGTGAGCAGCCAGCCGACGGCCCCGAGGGCGAGGAACACGAGCACCAGGCTCTTGCCCAGGATCGTCACCAGGATGATGACGAGAAACATATAGGGCAGCGCGTAGAGCACGTCGACGGCCCGCATCATCACCGCATCGACCAGACCGCCCGCGTAGCTCGCCACCGCGCCGTAGACCGTGCCGATCGTCGCCGCCACCACCGCGGCCAGGAGGCCCACGCTGAGGCTTACGCGGCCGCCGTAGAGCACCCGGGTGAGCAGATCACGGCCGTAGAAGTCGGTGCCGAAGGGATGGCTCCAGGACGGGGGCCGGGCGCCGAGGGCGAGGTCTTGGGTCTCGTAGTCGTAGCCCCAGGCGGCGGCGATCAGGCTCGGGCCCACCAGGCAGGCGGCGGCCAATCCGAGGATCACGACCCCGCTGGCCACCGCGAGCCGGTTTCTGCGGAGCCGCCGCCAGGCGTCGCGCCAGAGCGACGTGCCGGCCACGAGGCCGGCCTCGGGCGATGCGGCGGCGGCTGGAGATGCGGCCGAGCCGGTCATGGGTATTCGATCCGGGGGTCGAGAAACCCGTAGACCACGTCGACGACGAGGTTGAGCAGGAGCAGGAAGAACGCGTAGAGCACCACGATCCCCATTACGAGGAAGTAGTCGCGATTGAAGGCGGCATCGACGAAGTAGGGGCCGATGCCGGGCAGGTTGAAGATCTTCTCCACCACCACGCTCCCGGTGAGCATGCTGGCGATCGCCGGCCCGAGATAACTCACCACCGGCAGGAGGCCGCCCTTGAGCATGTGCCGCCAGATGACGAGCTGCTCCGAGAGGCCCTTGGCCCGGGCGGTGCGGATGAAATCGCTGCGGACCACCTCGAGCATGCCGCCGCGGGTGAGCCGGGCGATCGAGGCGGCGTACACGGTGCCGAGCGTGATTCCGGGCAGGATCACGTGCCGCAGGTCGCCCCAGCCGGCGGGGGGCAGGAGGTGCAGCCGCAGGGCGAACAGAAGCACCAGCAGCGGCCCGAGCACGAAGCTCGGGATGCTGATCCCGATGAGGGCCGCGGCCATCGCGGCATGATCCCACACGGTGTTCTGCCGGACCGCGCCGATGATCCCGGCCGTCACGCCCACCAAGAGCGACCAGACGATCGCCACGCCCGCGAGCGTGAGCGACACCGGAAACCCGTCGGCGATGATCTCGTTGACGCTCCGCTGCGGGTATTTGGTCGAGGGGCCGAGGTCGCCCTGCAGCAGGCCGCCGAGGTAGCGGATGAACTGCTCCGGCAGCGGCTTGTCGAAGCCGTACTTCGCGTCGAGCTGGCGGCGGACCTCCGGCGGAATCTCCTTTTCGCTCGAGAAGGGAGAACCGGGGGCGAGCCGCACCAGGGCGAACGAGCCGAGGATGATGATCAGTGCCGTCGGGATAAGCCCGAGGAGCCGGCGGAAGACGTAGGCCTTCATGCCGCCTCCTTGCGGGCCGGGGCGGCAGCCGCCGGGGGCGTCGCCGGGCCTGCCCCGGCGCCTTCGTCGATCCAGATGTGCTTCCAGGGATGCCGGTCCTGGTGGTTGCCCTCGATCCCGCGGACATAGGGCTTGATCAGCTGTGACCGGGTGTAGACGTAGAGCGGGATCAGCGGCTGGGCCTCGAGCATCAACGCCTCGGCCTCCCGCAGCCGGGCCAGCCGCAGGGACGGATCGCTCGTGCGATTGGCCTCCCGGAGCAAGGCGTCGTATTCGGGATTCACCCAGGCCGAGTGGTTGTTGCCGCAGTCGCTCGAGAGCAGCTCCAGAAAGGTGAAGGGATCGGCGTAGTCGCCGGTCCAGCCCATCCGGCAGATCTGGAAGTTCATCTGTTCGGCGTTGGCGAGAAACACCTTCCACTCCTGGTTCTCGAGTTCGACCCGAATGCCGAGTTCCTTCTTCCACATCTGCTGGATCGCCTCGGCCACCTGCTTGTGGCCTTCCGAGGTGTTGTACATCAGCGTCACCGGCGGAAGATCCTCGGGCCGCTCGTAGCCGGCCTGCCGGAGGAGGTCGCGGGCGGCGGCGGGGTCGAAGAGCGGCAGCGGAATCCCCTCATAACCGGCAAGCCCGTCGGGGACGAGCGCGGCCGAGGGAATCTGGCCGCCGCGGGCCACGTGGGTGACGAGCGCCTCCCGGTCGATCGCCAGCGACAAGGCCCGTCGCACCAGCGGATCGTCGAGCGGGGGAGCCTGGGTGTTGATCCAGTAGAAGTAGACGGCGAGGTAGGGGTGGCGGTGGAAGTCGTCGTAGCGGGCCAGTTCGTCCATGAACTCGGCCGGCAGGGCGGTGTTGCTGCCCGGCCAATCGAACTCGCCCGCTGCGTACATCGTCAGTGCGGTCGTGGCGCTCTCCACCATCGCCAGCCTTACCCGCTCCAGCCGGACATGCTCGGCATCCCAATACCGCGGGTTCTTCTCAAACACCATCCGCTGACGAAACCGCCACTCCGTCATCCGGTAGGGCCCGTTGCACACAACGTGTTCCGGACGGGTCCAGAGCTCCTCGTCGATTCCGCGGGCGGCCAGTTCCTCGAGCAGGTGCCGGGGAATCGGCATGAAGGAATAGAAGGTGAGAAAGTGGAGGAAGTAGGGGATCGGGTTCTCCAGGGTGACCTCGAGCGTCAGGTCGTCGATCGCCCGCACGGCGAGGCTCTCGGGCGGAGCATCACCGCCGCTGATCGCGGCCCCGCCCCGGAAGATGTGACCGTTGGTGGCGTATTTGCTCGCGGTAGCCGGGTCGACGAGCCGCCGGAAGGAAAAGACGAAGTCGTGGGCCGTGAGCGGGGTGCCGTCGGACCAGTGGGACGGCCGCAGGTGGAAGGTGTAGGTGCGTCCGTCTGGAGAGACGTCCCAGTGGGTCGCGATCTCGGGGAGCGGCTCGAGCGTGGCCGGATCGGCCTGCACCAGTCCGGCGAAGGTGTTCCAGAGGATCTCGCCGCCGTTGCCGTCGGCGCACTTGTTGGGGTCGAGCCACTCAGGCTCACCGGCGTTGTTGATCCAGAGTTCGTCGGTTCCATGCCGGGGCGAGGTGGTGCCGAAAAAACGTGAGTCGGCCGGCCGGCAGCCGGCGGCGACGAGCGCGAGGCAGCCGCAGACAAGCCGAAGCAACGACACCGACACGCGGAGCGGGACAAACCGAAAACGCCAACCCATGACGCGCAGGATAGCCTGCCTCAGGTGAGCCGGTCGAGCGGCGCGGCCACGGCAAGGAGCGCATCATGGTCGAGCAGGCCCGGCCGGCGGCCGGTCGTTAACGCCCCCCGCGGCCCGGCCAGCCGCCGCCTGTCCGAACCTCGATGCCTGATCGGCCTTGCCAGGCATAGCGAAACGACACGTCGGCGAAGCCCGCGAGGATCGCCGGACCCTCGTCGGGGCCGAGCACGCTGGCCGCCGTGGCCAGGGCATCGGCGGTCGTGGCATCGGCCGCGACCACCGTGACGGCGGACGACCCGCGAACCCCGAGGCCAGTGCGGGGATCGACGATATGGCTGTAGCGGACGCCGTCGATCTCGACCGCCTGATAGGCATCACCCGACGTGGTGACAGCGACGTGGGAGAGGGTGAGCATCTCGGGATCGCTTCCGGGGGCGAGCGGGGCGACGGCGATCCGCCAGCCGGCCGTTTCGGGGGGCGGTCCCGAGACAAGGATGTCACCCGACGCTTCGATCAGCGCGGCGGCGATGCCCAGTTCGGTGAGCACGAGCATTGCCCGGTCGGCGGCGTAGCCCATGCCGATCCCTCCGGGATCGAGCCGGGTTCCCGGCCGCGGGAGCCGCGCCGTCCGCCGCTCGGTGACGAGTTCGACCGCGCCAGCTCCAACCGTGGCCCTGGCCGCGGCGAGCTTGTCGGCCCGCGGCAGCCGGCCCGACCGACGGGCCTGTCGCCAGAGCGTGGTGAGCGGGCCCACGGCGATGTCAAAGGCCCCCTGGGTCTGCTCCCGGAATCCCTCGGCCGCCTCGAGTACCCGCCAAAGATCATCGCCTACCGCCGTGGGTTCGGCCGCTCCCGCCCGTGCCGAAAGCCGCGCGAGCTCACTCTCGGGATCGTAGTCGGAGAGCACCCGTTCAAGCCGGGCGATCTCCGCGAAGCCCGCCGCGATCGCCGCCGATCCAGCGGCCCGATCGCGGGCAAACACCGTGATCGTCCAGGGCACCCCCATCTGCCGGCGGGTTTCGCTCGCCCGCTCCACCGGAGCCGCGCTGACGATCCGGTCGGCGCAGGGCGCGAGCCAGACTGCCGCTGCCATGGCCACGAACAGGGGGTAGACTCGAGGTGTCATGCACGATCTTCCAACAGCACCGGCCGTCGAGATCCTGTTTGAGTGTACGCCCCTGCGGAGCGTGCCTCGGCTCGACATTCCGCTCGACGCCTCGCCCGGCTACCGGGCCCGGCTCGAACGGATGCAGCGGGCCGTGACGGCCCACGGCACCCGCAATGCTTATTATCTCACCGACGGGAGTTGCAGGTTTCGGTTCACCAACGAGCCCGACGGCGGGTGGGTGCGGTTTCGCCTGGAAGGGACCGTGTTCACCGATGAGGCCGACCTGAAGACCACCGGCAGTGATCTGGACGTAAGCCTCGACGTGGAGACCTGCGATTGGCTCACCCAGCCGGCTGTCGAGTGGCTGACCGTCTCGGTGAAACATGCCGTCGAGGCCGAGTTTGACCGCTTCATCGCCGCGGGCGATCTCTCGAAGGCGAAAGAACGGCTCGCCCGGGAACAGGCCGAAAGCGACGCCTCGGGCGGCTACGTCGGCATGAATCTGTAGATAGCGCCCGGCGGGCCATCCCTGGCCCCGCCGGGCTAGCCGGGCCTCCGCCCGGCCGGCCGCCTTCCGGGCGGCCGATGGCGTGCGGCCGCTGAGGAGTGGTGGCCCTGTCTGCGCGGATT
>JBJOHE010000035.1:0-4541 GCA_046047895.1 Planctomycetota bacterium
GGCGGGCGGCCGTCCGCGGCTGGGCCCGCGCGATTTCGAGCCGCTTCTCCATCACCCCGATGTGGTTCCGCAGCCGCTCGAGTTCGCGTTCCCCGATTGCCCCGGCCGTCTGCCGGTTGGCGGCGAGGGCCCGCTCCAGATCGAGTTCCGCGAGCCGCAGCCGAGCCAAGGCATACCGCACCTGGAGATCGGCGGGGGACTCTGGCTGGGTGGTGACCGCGGACGCACGCCCCGCGACCGGCTCGCTCACCACCCCGTTCGATTCCCCAGCTGATGGCGAGACCGACTCAGCGGCATGGCCGGTGCCGCCGCACACGGCCGTGACCAGGAGCATCGCCATGGGCCGCAGCGGCCAGAGATGACTCGAGTCACACGCTGGTGACAGGCGTTTCATGTGATTCTTCCTCGGCAACCTGGAGCGGGGCTGAGTTTCCCCGCTCAATCAAAATTCTACCGCCGCGGCAGCCTCGGCGACGGCATCGGGCACACAGAAGATCGCCATGGCCGCGCCCCAGTAGGGCTCGCCCACGAGCAGCCCGACCGCCGGCCAGGCGAACAGGCCCAGCCGGGCCAGCGGCCGCCGGGTGGCGGCCGCCCAGATCCCTGCCGCAAACACGAGCTCGAAGAGCACGATCGCGTGGGTCGTCAGGTTCATGAGGTATTCCGAGCGGCGAAACAGCCCGGTCAGGTCGAGGAACTGCGAAGGGCGGTCGGCAAGCCACCAGGCGGCGGTGCCATCCCACCAGACATCGCCCTTGAGCTGGGCGAGGAGCACCGCGACGGTGATCGCCGTGGCATGCACCCTGAGCAGCCCGAGTGACACCCTGGCCCAGGGCGAATCGCCCGCCGGCTGCAGGCCACGACGGTCGGCCAGCAGGCGATCGAGCGACCAGTGGGCTCCGCACGGCCCCACAGCGAGACACCAGAGCAGCACGGCCAGACAATCGTCGGCGGGTCCGGCGAGCATCGGGCCCCGCTGGAGGAGCGACGCCCAGAGCACCGCCGCCACCAGACAGGCCACCTGGCTGGCGAGGCCGACCATCACGGCAGTCAGTGCGAGTAGCAGTCCGCCGAACAGGGTCCAGAGAAAGACCGGTGCGGTGGCGAGAGCGAAAAGCGAACTGGTCGGACGCGACGCCCAGTCGGCCACGGCGGCGGCCGGCAGCATGCCGTCGGGGCCGAACCAGCGCTCGAGATCGGCTGCGTAGCTCGCGGCGAGCAGGAGCCCCAGCAACCCTGTGAGCATCCGGACCACGGCCAGCGGGCGCGGCTCGGCGGGAGCAAACCAGAATCGCAGCCAGGCCTGGCCGAAGCCGCTCGCGGCATCACCGGCCTTTCGCTCCGCTGGCGTGTGGGCGGCCGGACTCCTCATGGCGCGTCGGCCTCCGTCGTCACCAGCGGCGCGAGCTCAACCTGCTTCTCCGCCCCACCGAGTTCCACGAGCTGGAGTTCACCTTCGACCCGCCGCACCCGCGCGGCGTAGACCTGTTCGAGACGGCCTGAACCCGCCGGCTCGGTTCGCTCCTCGACCGCATGCCGCAGCACCCGCACCGTGAGGTCCTCGCCCCCAAGTTCGCCGAAGCTCGCGGAGCCGACGCCGGCGGCCAGGGCCACCGCCGAGTCATCCAGGGTGCTTTGGGCAATGCTCCGAGCCAGCCGCCGCCAACGGGAGGCCCGTTCCTTGGTGCGGGTCGCCGGGTAGCGAACGACCGTCGGGGCCTGCGCGGCTCCGGTGGACGGGCCCCGCAGTTCGAGCAGGTGGTCGGAGTCCTCGGGACGGCCGTACGTGAAGGGGTGGTCGAAGCCCAGGTCGAGCCAGGCCGGCGCCATCCACGGGGCGAACAGCCGACCCTTGAGGGTGCGGACGAGGGCCGACGAGCCGCTCACGGAGTTGCCGAGGATCGAGAGCCCGAGGCCCACGAGGTAGATGATCAGGGCCAGGCTCACAGCGGCCTGGGTGGTTTCCGACAGGGGGCGGGAGGGCGGCGGCTCGGTGGACCGGGAAGGAGTGGACATGCCTAGGGGGGCGGGGAGGCTGGACGGGGAGCAGAAGGGCCAACGACCGGGCCACTGGCCGCAAGTGTGATCTGCCGCGGGTTCGCCCGCCAGTCGGCCGGCTCTGACGGCCTCGTTGACACCCGCCAGCCCGAGCGATACGGTGAAAGGACGTGCCTGGCACGTGCATGCCGTCCCGCCGGCTCAATCCGGGGGATTAGCTCAATTGGGAGAGCGTCTGGCTGGCAGCCAGAAGGTCAGGGGTTCGAATCCCCTATCCTCCACTTTCAGGTGGCGGCATGCGGAGCTCTGAAGCCCGAAGGCCGGCTCCCGGGCCCCTCATTTCCGCCGTCTCTTCCCCATGGCCAACTTGGAAGGGATTTCTGGCGAGGCAGCCTGGCTCGACGGGAAGTTCGTGCGGCGGCGTGAGCTTGCCCTGCCCCTCGGCGACGCCGGTTTCGTGCTGGGGGCGACGGTCACGGAGCAACTGCGGACGGTTCGGGGCGAGCTGTTTCTTCCGGAGCCCCACGCCCGCCGCTTGGCCGAGTCCTTGCAGGCGGTGGGAATCAGGGCCTTTGAACCTCCGGACAGCCTGCTGACGGCAGCGGCCCGCCTCGCCGCCCACAACCACCGCTGCCTACCGCAGCGGGGCTCGCTCCCGCCCGACCTGGGCGTGGTGATCTTCGTGACGGCGGGCGATCAGGCCTCCCAGCATGAGGGCCGGAGCGGTTCCCCGCGAACCGTCATCCATTCGTTTCCCCTGGCATTTGGGATGTGGGCTCGAGCCTACGACGCGGGAGTGTCCCTCCGAAGCGTCTCGGTGCGGCAGGTGCCGCCCGACTGCTGGCCGCTCTCGGCCAAGGTGCGAAGCCGGCTCCATTACTTTCTCGCCGACCGCGAGGCGGCGGCGGCCGAGCCGGGAAGCCGCGCGGTACTGGCGCATCTCGATGGTCGGATCAGCGAGACGTCCACCGCCAATCTGGCGATCGTGCGGCAGGGACGGATCACGTCGCCACCACCGGCCGACGCGCTCTCGGGCGTGAGCCTCGCCTTCACCCGCGAACTCGCCGGTGAACTCGGACTTCCCTGGACTGAAGAGTCGCTCTCGGCGGCCGATCTCGCCACGGCCGACGAGATCCTGCTCACGAGCACTCCCAACTGCCTTCTGCCAGCCACCCGGTTCGACGGCCGGCTCATCGGCTCCGGAGAACCTGGCCCCGTGTACCGGCAGTTGCTCGCAGCCTGGAGCGAAGCCGTCGGCCTCGACATCGCCGCCCAGGCCCAGGCCCACGCGGGTTGACCACGAGTCAGCGAACACGCGGCGGCGGACAAGCCGCAGCCCCGCTCCCAGCCCCGGACGCGAGTCTGGGGACTCCGGGTCGTTGGGCAAACCCGCCTGGGATGTGCTCGTCGACAGAAGCCGCTGCTGTGCCCGGTTTGCGGCATCGGGCGGGAGTCGTATCATGCCGCCACCTGTCGTATCCCTTGGAAGTGAGGCGGTTGTGATGACCGACGAGACCGCCGCGGCCCCGACGTCACCCCGCCGGGGCCCGCTCCGCCGGCTCTACGACTGGGTGCTCTCCTGGGCCGACTCGCCCTACGGCCTCGCCGGCCTGGCGGCGATTTCGTTCGCGGAGAGTTCGTTCTTTCCGATTCCGCCGGACGTGCTCCAGATCGCCCTCTCGGTGGCGAAGCCGCGGCGGAGCTTTCTCTACGCCGGCGTCTCGGCGGTGGCGAGTGTGGCCGGGGGCGTCCTCGGCTGGGCGATCGGCAAGGGGCTCTGGCACCTCGTCGCGGCCTGGTTCTTCGCCTACGTGCCGGGCTTCAGCCACGAAAAGTTCGACTACGTCGAGAAGCTCTATCAGAGCAATGCCTTCCTGGCGATCTTCGCCGCGGCCTTCACACCGATTCCCTACAAGGTGTTCACGATCGCAGCCGGGGTCTGCGCCGTGCCGCTGAGCACGCTCGTCGTCGCCTCGGCCCTCGGCCGCGGGGCCCGGTTTCTCCTGGTCGCCACGGCCATGTATTTCTTCGGCGCGGCCGCCAAGCGGTTTCTCGACCGCTACCTGGAACTGATCACGCTGCTGCTCCTGGCCGCGATCGTGGCCGGCTTCCTGGCAATCAAGTTCGTCCTACCCGCCGGGTAGTCAGACAGCGGCCAGCAGTCCGGCTCGAAAGGCACCGAAGCCACGTCAACCGGAGGGTCGAGGATGCCCATGCCCCCGCGCCGGACGTTCGCTGCCGTTTGAAGGGGCCGATGCGACGTCAACTCGAAGGTCGGGGTCGCCCATGCCCCCTCACCGGACGCTCGCTGCGCCCATCCTGGGCTCCGCTCGCTCCGAGATAACTGCGCTCCGCCATCCATGGCTCCGCTGGTTATCTAGGCCGGCTCGTGGGGCACGGGCGACCCCGACCAAATGCGGTGATGAAGTGCGCAAAGACACCCCCTCTCTCAGGCACGCAGCGGGCAAAGCCCGCGCCGCGTGCCCCGCTCGGCTTGCCACCCTCAGGCACGCAGCGAGGCAAAGCCTCGCGCAGCGTGCCAT
>JBJOHE010000036.1:0-10262 GCA_046047895.1 Planctomycetota bacterium
GGGCACGTGGTTGACGATGTCGCGGTAGGGCTGGCCGGTTCGCTCGCTCATCTTTTCGGGTCCGGTCGTCGTGATCTCGAAGAACACATGACAGGGGCCGAAGGGAACTTTTGGAGCGTCGTAGTGGCCGGAGGTGATCGGGACAGAAACCGAGGCGTTGGGATCGGCGTCGGAGGCGAAGGTGATGAAGGCCTGGGCCGCCTCGGGCAGCGGCTTTCCCTTGAGCGTCACCTGCCCGGCGACGTGGGCCGTCTGTCCGCCAAGTCCGCAGCCGACTGCAACCAGGCCCACCAGGGCAAGCAACGACCAGGCGCGAAGCGGCGGCGGTGACGAAACAGAACGCAACGGAGTGACCCCCCAGCGGCCCGGGCAAGCATGGCACAAGCCGCGATTTCTTAAGACCGCTTACGACCTCTGCCTCACAACTTTCAGCCTAGCCCTCGGCGCAGGCTTTCGCCAGCGGAAACCCAGGCAAAAAAACGGGGTGTCGCCTGTGTTTTTGGGGCTGTCTCGGGCCGCTGGCAGCGGCCGGCTCACCTGTGTGGAACTGGCTCCTCGATCCGGTACACCGCCGCCTCGGTGCGGAGATAGAGCGCCCGGTCCGCCACCGCCGGGGTGGCAAAAATGCCGTCGGTGAGCGAATTCGTCGCCAGGAGTCTGCCGGTGTCGCCGGGCTCGATCACGAAGGTTTCTCCGGACCGGTTGCCGACGTAGATCCGCCCGTCAGCCAAGATGGGGGACGACGAGAAATTGCCCCCCAGCCGTTTGGTCCAGAGTTGAGTCCCGCTCCGGGCATCCAGACAACTCGCCACGCCCGTGTCGTTCACCATGAAGATCGCGTCTCCCACGACGAGTGGCGACGGCATCGAAGGCACGGCCTTGGTGGCCCGCCAGGCGATCTCGGGTTGTTTATCAGGGCCGGCCAGCCGGATGGCCAGCAGCTCGGGCCGATTGAAGCTCGTGCTCAGGAATACGAGTCCATGGGCGGCCACGGGCCGCGGCACCACGGAGTAGCCGAGCACGCCGTACGACAGCCGCCAGAGTTCCTCGCCCGTAGCGGGGTCGTAGCCGTAGACCCAATCGGCGGCGGGCGAGACCAGCACGTCGCGGCCGTCGCACTCGATGACCAGCGGCGTGGCGTAGGCCTTCTTGAGATCGGGATCCTCCCGCAGCGGTCCGCTGCGAGGCGTCTGCCAGGCGAGCCGCCCCGAGTCGGTGCGGTAGGCAGCGATCGACTGGCTGTCGCTTCCGTCGAGGTGCACGATCAGCAGATCCCGCCACAGGATCGGCGAGCTGCCCGGACCGTTGACGTGATCGAGCCTGAGCTCGCGATTCGTCCAGCGGACCGTTCCGGTCGCCGTGTCGACCGAGGCGGCGCCAAAATCGCCGAAGTGGCAGAACAGTCGGCCGTCGGCCAGCACGGGCGAGGGTGAGGCGAAGGAGTTGAGCGCGTGGATCGGCTGCGGATCGGCGACCGTGAACAGCTCGACCTCGTGGATCACCCGGCCGTTCGCCTGGTCGAGCGCGATGGCCCGAAACCTGACCGCGGCGGCCACGTCGGCCGGCTGATTGCCGGGCCGGTCGGCCAATCGCCGCTCACGTTCGGCCTCGGTCGCCGGTTGTTCCACGGCCGTCGTCACCCAGACCTGCCCGTTGCCGATCACGGGTGACGACCAGCCGCGGCCCGGGAGCGGCGTCTTCCAGGCGACGTTCTCCGACTCGCTCCATGTGAGGGGCAGGTCGTGGGCCGCCGGCGCATGGCCGTCACCGGCCCGACCCCGCCACTGAGGCCAGTCGGGCTCGGCCGCCGGAGCGGGGATCACCAGGGCAGGACTCATCAGGCCCCAGGCGGCGATCGTGGCCCGGATTGCAGCGGCGCGGTTCAGCATGGGAGCGGCCCGAAGACCCCGACGAATGGACCGCGGGAGAATAGCAGACGCCCGGCGGCCAGGCCGGAAGACCCCGGCTCGGAGCCGGTCTTTCGTCGCTTGCCCCGCTCCGCTACCTTCCCGCCCCACAGAGTCTTCCTCTGGAGCCTTGTCGATGTTGCGTGGAATTCGTTCCCTGCTCCTGGCGTCGTGTGCCTCGGTCGCGGCCGTGGCGGCGGCGGAGTCTCCGGCCGAGCCGCGACCCTTTCCGGCTCCCTGCACACTCAGGGTGGAGAGCGAACTCTTCGTCGGCTCAGCTGCCGAACCGGTCGCCCGGAGCCTGACGCTCTTTCATGAGGGCGTCGCCTGGGACTTTCTCGAACTGCCTGCGGCTGACGCGGCTGATGCCGAACCGATGCAGCTCGCGGAGATCGTGCTCCACGACCCGGCTCGGGAACGGATCGTGGTGATCGATCCGGTCCGTCGGCTCAAGACCGAGATCCCGCTGATCCGGCTCGAGCGGCTGAGCGTCTCGCTGGCTCGCTGGGCCCGCGAGAGCGACGACCGCCTGGTGCGGTGGGCCGGCGGCCCCGACTTTTCGCCCGGCATCGAGGATGCCGAGGGGCAGCTCGAGCTCGCCGGGCCACGCGTGCGGTATGCCGTCGCCCATGTCGAGGCACCGTCGCCCGAGGCGGCCGAGACCTACCGGCGGTTCGCCGACACAGCGATCCTGCTCAAGGCGTTGCTGCAGCCGGGAGGGATTCCGCCCTTTCCACGGCTGGCCCTCAACGAGCGGCTCCAGGACGAGGCGGCGATCCCCGCGGAGGTGACACTCGAGATCGAGCCGCGGGCGGGCCTGCTCGCCGGCGGCACCGATCGCTTCCGTTCCGTCCATCGCAGCCATCCCCGGCTGCTTGCCGCCGATCAGGCGCGGCTCGACGAGGCTCGCCGCTCGGTGGCTGCCGCCGAACGGGTCGGCCTGGCCGCCTTCATGGATCGTCCGGCCGTGGATCGCGAGTGAGGCTCGGCACTGCAGGGCCAACGGGCGTGGCTGGCGAGTTTCCCCGGTGCGACCGGCACAACAGGTTTGCGCCGCGCCTGGTTCCGCCGAGGCAAGAAACACGCCCGGATCGGACGATGTTTCCCCAGGCTCACATCTTTCCCAACCCGCCGCGTCGCGATCCCTCCGATCGTGTCCGCAGCCGGCGGTCAGGAGAGGCGGACGGCCGGGGGGACGTTCGGAGCCGGTGCCTGTGCGCGGCCTTGTGAGGCCGGGGCATTGACATTTGTACACATTCCCCGCTAGATTCATCCCATTCATATCCCAGGACAACCGGAGGTCCTCTCATGCTGGTGCTTTCCCGCAAGCAGAACGAACGGATTCGAGTCGGTGATTCGGTGGTGGTGACGGTGGTTCGAGTCAGTGGCGACAAGGTGCGGATCGGGATTCAGGCGCCCCCGCATGTCCGCGTGTTGCGTGACGAACTCGACGACGATCCGCTGGGCGACGTGATGCTCGAGACCGAGGCGGAACTGCCGTTGACCGGCCTGTTTCGCTGCGTGGGCTGAGGGCCGACCGGCTGGCGGTGTCCGGGAGTTGCCCCGGCGGCCGACGGTCGGTCAGAATTCCATGGTGGATCACGACCTCAATCTCGCCCCTCCGCCCGATGACTTCGAGCCGTCGCGGCCTTCCCCGCGGAGAAGGCCGCGACGGTTTTTTTGGCTCCTGGTCGCGGGCTGCCTCGTCGGCGTCGGCGGGCTCACGGCCGCCGCGGTGCGGCAGCCGGAGTTTCATCGGGAACGTCTGCCCGTCGGCGGCCCGCTCGCGGGCCGCCCGCCCACGGCTGCGACCGCCGCCGCCGAGGAAGATCTCCGCCGCCTGATCACCGGCGTCGCGGCCATGCACGCCGCCTTCGTGAAGGTGGGCCCCTGGGACGGGGCCTTCAGCGAACGGCAATGCAACGCCTGGCTGGCGGTCGATCTGCCGCGGAACCATGCCAACATCCTGCCGGAAGGAATCGAGTCGCCGCGGATTCAGTTCCTGCCGGGCGGGCTGCGGGCGGGCTGCCGGGTGGGCCGCGAGCCGTTGGCTGCGACCGCCTGGGTGGAGGCGGAAATCCGGCTCCTCGAGCCGAACCATGTCGAGATCAGGCTCGACGACGCCCGGCTGGGCAGCCTGCCGATCCCGCGGGGGCCGATCCTGCGAGAACTGGGACACCGCCTCGGCGGGCTCGGGCTCGTGACCGAACTCCGGCGGCTGGGGGATCGGCTCGTGCTCGAGGTGTACATTCCGTCCACCCACGAGGGTGGCGGCACGAGCCACTGGCTCGAGTCGCTGAGGATCGAAGCCGGCGCCATCGCGGTCGCCGGAGAGACGCGGCAGGGAGGTTCGGGGCAGGCCCCCGGAGGCGGCCGGTGAACGGCCGCAGAGCCCGGAGAATTGCGGCCGACGAACGGACAGGGAGTGGTCGATGGCGGAACTGACGTTTCTCGGCGCGGCCGGCGTGGTGTCGGGGTCGCGGCACCTGCTGGCGTCGAGCAGCAGTCGGATCCTGGTGGATTGCGGCCTGTTTCAGGGGGAGAAGCGGCTCCGACTGAAAAACTGGGAGCCGCTTGGAGTGGCGGCCCGGTCGATCGACCGGGTGGTGCTCACCCATGCCCACATCGACCACTCGGGCTGGCTGCCGCGGCTGGTGCGGGAGGGGTTTGCCGGGGAGATCATCACCACACCCGCGACGGCCGACCTTCTCGGCCTGTTGCTCTACGATTCGGCGAAGTGCCAGGCCGAGGATGCCGCCTACGCCAACCGGACGGGCTATGCCAAGCACAAGCCCGCCCTGCCGCTTTACGATGAGCAGGACGTCGCGGCGGCCCTCGACCGGCTGCGGCCGATCGAACGGGGCATCTGGTTCGAGGCCGCCGCCGGCATCCGGGGTCGGTTCCACGAGGCGGGTCACATGCTCGGCAGCGGGTTTCTCGAAGCCGAGGTGAGCGAGCCCGGTGAGCGGCCGGTGCGGATCGTGTTTTCCGGCGACATCGGCCGCTACGACGCCCCGCTCTACAACGACCCAGCTCCCCCGCCGGTCTGTGATTACCTCGTCTGCGAGAGCACCTATGGTGACCGGGACCACACCTCCGCCCGGCCGCTCGACGAACTCGAGGCGGTGGTCAATGAGTCGGTGGCCCGCGGCGGGATGATGCTGATCGCGTCGTTCGCGGTCGGCCGGGCTCAGCAGCTTGTCTATCTCCTGCGGACGTTGATGGCGGCCGGCCGCGTGCCCGAGGTGCCGGTCTGGGTCGATTCCCCGATGGCAGTCGAGGCGATGGCGATCTTTCGCCGGCACCGCGGCGAGCATGACTTCAGCGAGGCGAAGCTGGCCGGCGTGGCCGAGGCGCTGGTGAGCCCGACGGTCAGGCTGGCCCGGTCGCCCGACGAGTCGAAGGCGATCAACACCCACCGCGGCCCCGGGATCGTGATCGCCTCGAGCGGCATGATGAACGGCGGCCGGATTCTCCATCACCTCGCCCGGCGGCTGCCCGACGAAACCACCACCGTGCTCGTGGCTGGCTTTCAGGCCAAGGGCACCCGCGGCCGCACGCTGCTCGACGGCGCCGACACGCTGCGAATCCACGGCCGGGACGTGCCGGTTCGGGCCAGGGTACGGCAGATCGACGCCTTCTCCGGCCACGCCGACCGCAGCGAGATCGGCCGTTGGCTGGCCGACCTTCCGGCTCCGCAAAAAACCTTTCTCGTGCACGGCGAGCCTCCGGCGGCCCGGGGAATGGCCGAATACCTCGCCTCCACCCGCGGCTGGGCGGTGGAGCTGCCTACGATTGGCCAGTCATTCAAGCTTCCTCCGCCCGCCGCGTGAGCGGGCGGCCCGCGTCCCCTGAGCAGTCGCACCGATGGCAAAAAAGTCTGACCACACGCCCCCCGCCCGCCCGGCCAAGGCCTGCCCGATCCTGCCCGACACGGTGCTCGGCGACGACGTGGCGCTGGTGGCCGAGAACATGGAGCGGATCCTCGGTTCCCCCAGCTACCTCTTGGCCCAGGACGACCCGGCGCTGCTCTCCATGGAGGAGATGCGGGGTGTGAGGATGCTTCTCGAACTGGGCAAGCCCGAACTCGCCCTCCAGGCCGACAAGATCCACTCGACCGTGATCGTGTTCGGCGGCACGCAGATCGTGGAGCGAACGACCGCCGAACGTCGGCTGTCGGAGGCCCGGCGCGCGTTCGAGGCCGCCCCGGGTGACCGTCAGGCCGCGCGGGCAGTCGAACGCGCGGAGCGGCTCGTGGGCTATGCCCACTACTACGACGAAGCCCGGGAGTTTGCCAAGCTCGTCTCGATCGACAACCAGTGCGACAGCCAGCGAGACTACGTGGTGATCACCGGTGGCGGCCCTGGCATCATGGAGGCGGCCAATCGCGGCGCCTTCGACGTCGGCTGCAAGTCGATCGGGCTCAACATCAAGCTGCCAGCCGAGCAGCAGCCCAACCCCTTCATCACTCCCGAGCTCTGCTTCCAGTTCAAGTATTTCGCCCTGCGGAAGTTTCACTTCATTCTCCGGGCGGCGGCGGTGGTGCTCTTCCCCGGCGGGTTCGGCACGCTCGACGAGATGTTCGAGACGCTCACCCTCCGACAGACCCACCGGATGCAGCCGGTGCCGATCATCCTGTTCGGCCGTGACTACTGGTCGCGGGTGATCGACTTCCAGTTTCTGGCCGATTCCGGCGTGATCGCCGACCACCACCTCGACCTGTTCACCTATGCCGAGACGCCCACGGAGGCCTGGCAGCAGATCCTCGATTTCCACGCCCGGCCGCATCCGGAGCGGTGACGCGGCGGCCCGCGAGCCCCTCGGACTCGGTCGCGGCCAACGCAGGTGCAAACAGGCTCTATCGGCCCGCCGGGCCGCCGCCCGGCAGCTGGATCGTGAAGCGGCTGCCGACACCGGGGGTGCTTTCCACGGTGACGGTTCCACCATGGGCCTGGACGATGTGCTTCACGATCGAGAGGCCCAGGCCCGTGCCGCCCAGCTTGCGGCTGCGGGCCTTGTCCACCCGGTAGAACCGCTCGAACAACCGGGGGAGGTGCTCCCCGTCGATGCCGCTGCCCTCGTCCCGCACCCGGATCAGCGTGTCGCTTCCGGTGGCCGCGGCCGACGATTCGGCAGTCAGCCAGACGGTGCGGCCCGGATCGCTGTACTTGATCGCGTTGTCGACGAGGTTGATCACCGCCTGCTCCAACAGTGGCGGATTGACCTCGGCCGTGATTGCCTCCGGGCAGTCGAGCTCGAGCCGAATCGACCGGTCGAAGGCCCGCGGCTCGCAGTCGGCGACGACGGCCGAGAACAGGTCGGCGAGCCGCGTGGTCTCCAGGGGGAGATTGCCGGCTCCCTCGCTCTGCTCGATCCGCGACAGCGCCAGGAGGTCTTCGATGATCGAGGCCAGCCGGTCGGCCTGACGGCCGACGATCCCGAGAAACCGCCGGGCATTGGCGGGGTCGTCGAGGGCGCCGTCGAGCAGGGTTTCGACGAAGCCCTTGATCGACGCGACCGGAGTCTTGAGTTCATGGGAGACGTTGGCCACGAAATCCCGGCGGACGTTTTCCAGCCGCTGCACGTCGGTCACGTCGTTGAGCACGATCACGGCGCCCCCTTCCCCCGAGAGATCCCGGAGGGCGGTGCCCCGCAGCCGGATCGTGCGGTCGCGGCTGCCGCGGAGCACGATGTCGTCCTCCACCGGCTCGCGGCAGTCGATCGCCAACAGCGCGAACCGGCGGAGATCCGGGTTGCGAATCACCTCCTGAAGCGGCCGGCGAATCACCCCCTCGAGATCGATCCCGAGCAGGTCGGCGGCGGCCCGGTTCATGCCCACGATCCGCTGGCGGGCGTCGATCGCGAGCACGCCCTCGATCATGCTTCCGAGCACGGCCTCCTGCTGCGTGCCCTGGCGGCCGATCGTGAGTCCCCGCTCGACGAGCTGCTCCCGCAGCAATGCGAAGGCCTCGCTCAGGCCTGTGAGCTCGGCCAGCTCGGTCGTGGGAAGCGGCGCGTCGACATCGCCCGCGGCCAGCCGGCCGGCCGCGGCGCAGAGCTCCTCCACCGGCCAGGCAGCGCGGCGGGCCACGAGCCAGCCGGCGGTGACCGCGGCCACGGCGATGGTCGCCAGCCCGGCGGCCAGCCAGCCGAGCGATCCCCAGAGGGCTTGATCGATCGCGGTGGTCGCCGCTGTCACCCGGAGACCGAAAGCCGGAGCCGCATCGGCCAGGGGAACGGTGACGGAGAGATACCGACGGCCGGTCGCCACGTCATACCGGCCGCCGGAGGCCGCGGGGCCGGGCCGGACGAGCGGGCCTCTCCCGCTGCCATCACTCCCCGGCTGTGGCCGGTCGGCCGCCCCCCCGGCCAGCAGCGTGCCGTCGGCAGCGACGAGGTCGAGCTCGAGCCCCTGGCCGGCGGCGAGCAGCCGCAGCCGTTGGGCGAGCGACTGCGGTGGGGCCTCGGGCAGTTCGGCCCGGGCTGCCTGAAACAATCCGCGGCCGAGGTCTTCCAGCCGTTGCCGCTGGGCTTCGTTCGCCAGCGACGACAGCTGCACGCTCGCCAGCCAGAAGCAGCCCACGAGCACGCCCCCCACGAGCAGGCACCAGCCCACGAACAGGTGCCAAACGAGCCGCGTGCGGGGCATGAGGAATCAGCCGGGGGACGGGGTCACGCCCGGAACCGGTAGCCCACGCCGCGAACGGTCTCGATGTAGGAACCGAAGGCCCCGAGCTTCTTGCGAAGGCCGGCGACCTGCACGTCGACCGACCGTTCGGTGACAGGATAATCCTCCCCCTTGACCGCGTCGACGATCTGGGTGCGGGTGTAGGCCCAGCCCGGCCGTTTCGCGAGGAACTGGAGCAGCGCGAATTCGGTGTAGGTGAGCTCCAGCGGCTGGCCGGCGAGTGTCACCTCGTGGCGGCCGGGATGGATCGAGAGCTCATGGACGTCGATCGTGATCTCGGCCTCGGCCTCCTTGTGCGCATCCTGTCTCCGCAGGAGCGCCTTGATCCGGGCGGTGAGCACCCGCGGGCTGAAGGGCTTGGCGATGTAATCGTCGGCGCCGCGGTCGAGGCCCGCAATCATGTCCCGCTCCTCGCTCTTGGCGGTGAGCATGATGATCGGCAGGTCGCGGGTGCGGGCATCGGCCTTCAGCCGCCGGCAGACCTCGAGGCCATCCACGGCCGGCAGCATCAAGTCGAGCACGATCAGGTCGGGCGGATCCCGCCGGGCCGCCGTGAGCGCCTCCTCACCGCTGCCGACGCAGGCGACCTCGTAGCCCTCCTTCGTGAGGTTGTAACGGACGAGTTCGAGCAGATCGTCCTCGTCGTCGACGACGAGAATCCGGTGCTTCTCACGGGCCGCTTGTCCGCTGCGGGGCTTCGACGTCGACTGCTTCACGTCCGATTCCTGGTGATCGAGGATTCCGGGCATCGTGTAGGCTGGGGGGAAGGCGGGAGGGAACTCTGGCGACACAAGAATGCACTAGTATGACCAGCTCCGCGAGCCGCCTGATTATGAGAATTCAATGAACTGCCGGCGGTTCCGAGAGGCCGGAGGCAGCGTCAAGAGGCGGGGCGGGCCCGGCCCTGAATCGTCGGAGGCCACGTCAACTGGTGGGTCGGAGTCGCCCGTATCCCCTCGCCGGACGTTCGCTTCGGCCCTCGTGGCCTCCGCTCACTCCGAGGCAACTGCGCTTCGCCCTCCGGGCTTCGCTGGTTGCCTAGGCCGTCTCCGGGACACGGGCGCCCCCGACCGTGGGCGGGCTTGGAAGTGTCGGAAGCTACGTCAACTGGAAGGTCGGGTTCGCCCGTATCCCCCCGCCGGACGTTCGCTTCGGCCTTCGTGGCCTCCGCTCACTCCGAGGCAACTGCGCTTCGCCCTCCAGGCTTCGCTGGTTGCCTAGGCCGGCTCGGGGACACGGGCGACCCCAACCTAGGCAGCCTCGTCATTGAGGCACGTGTTGCAAAGGACCCGTGGCCGCAGGCTTGGAGCCTGCGGGATGTGGCTTCAACAGCGAAGGTCGTTGATCGCATCCTGAAGCCACCCGGATTTGGGCAGGCTGCAAGCCTGCCCCCACTGGTCAACCGGCAGGCCGCCCCGAGCGGCCTTGCCACCCCTCGGCACGCAGCGAGTCGCAGCCCGACCTAGGCAGCCCCGTCATTGAGGCACGTGTTGCAAAAGACCCGTGGCCGCAGGCTTGGAGCCTGCGGAATGCGGTTTCAACAGCGAAGGTCGTTGATCAAATCCTGAAGCCACCTGGATTTGGGCAGGCTGCAAGCCTGCCCCCACTGGTCAACCGGCAGGCCGCCCCGAGCGGCCTTGCCACCCCTCGGCACGCAGCGAGTCGCA
>JBJOHE010000037.1:0-7043 GCA_046047895.1 Planctomycetota bacterium
CTCCGGATCATGCTCGTCCGGTAGAGGGCGGTCGGCGTCGGGGTGCGAAGCGGCCTGCAGTCGGGCAGGCTGCAAGCCTGCCCCCACGGGTCAACTTGAACCCACACATTTCGGGTCGTTCCTGGAACGCTGCGGGCCGGCGGCTCGGGCAGCTCACACCCGGCAGAGCTCGAAGGCCTGGCGGAGGCCGGCGAGCGGGTCGCGGGTGGGGATGAACTCCTGGCCCACGTAGCCGTCGTAGCCGATCTCGATAAGCTTCTTCATCACCGGCGGAAAGTTCACTTCCTGATCGGCGTCGAGTTCGCCACGGCCTGGAACGCCGGCGGCGTGGATGTGGCCGATCACGTCCTTGCACTGCTCGATCCGACGGATGATGTCGCCGTTCATCACCTGCACGTGATAAATGTCGAACAGCATCTTCACGCGGTCGGAGCCGACCCGCCGAACGATCTCGGCCACGTAATCGACGTCGTCGCCCTGGTAGCCGGGATGGCCCTTCATCGGATGCGAGTCGTCGCGGGTGTTGAGGTGCTCGAGGCAGAGGGTCACTCCCTGCTTCTCCGCATGGGCGGCGATCGCCTTCAGGCCCTTGACGCAATTGTCGGCCCCTTCGGCCGCCGAGATCTCGCCGCTTGTGGGATCGTCGGCATCCCGCCACTTGTAGCCGGTGAAGGCGATCACCTTCGGCACCCCGGCCGCGACGCAGGCGTCGATCGTCTCGGTCGTGCGGGCGATCACCTCGTCGTGGTAGACGGGATTGTTGAAGCCCTTCATGAACATCGCCCCGGGCATGCCGTTGGGGGCGATCGCGATCTCGAGGCCATGCTTCAGGATCGCGGGCCACTCCCCACGGTCGGCCAGTTCGATCGAGCCGTAGCCGATCTCCTTGGCCACCTGGCAGATCCGGTCGGTGTCCCACTTGTCGCCGCAGATGTTGAAGCACCAGTGAACGATCGACTGCTTGATTCCGCCCGTGGGGTTGGCCATCGCGGGGCTCCTGCGGTGAATGGGAAAAGGGAGCGGTACACTACCACGCCAGTGCGGCCCTGTGGAGCGGGCCGTTGGTTCATCCCGAGCAGGCCGAGGGGCAGATGTCGTCGATCAAACGGATTCTCGTCACCGGCGGCGCCGGCTTCCTCGGCAGCCACCTCTGCGAACGGCTGGTGGCCGCGGGCCACGACGTGATCTGCGTCGACAACTTCTTCACCAGCCAGAAGTCGAACGTGGCCCACCTGCTCTCGGCTCCAAACTTCGAATTGCTTCGCCACGACATCATCCACCCGCTCTGGCTCGAGGTGGACGAGATCTACAACCTCGCCTGCCCCGCCTCACCGGGCCACTACCAATACAACCCCATCAAGACGATGAAGACGAGCGTGATGGGAGCGATCAACCTGCTCGGCATGGCCCGCCGCTGCCGGGCCAAGATCCTGCAGGCCTCGACGAGCGAGGTCTATGGCGATCCGGAGATCCATCCGCAGCCCGAGAGCTACCGCGGCTCGGTCAACCCGATCGGGCCACGGGCCTGCTACGACGAGGGCAAGCGGGCGGCCGAGACGCTCTTCATGGACTACCACCGCCACAACGGCGTGAACGTGCGGATCGTGCGGATCTTCAACACCTACGGCCCACGGATGCATCCCTTCGACGGCCGCGTGGTCTCCAACTTCATCCGCCAGGCGCTCGCGGGCGAGCCGATCACGATCTTCGGCTCCGGCAGCCAGACCCGCAGCTTCTGCTACCGCGACGACCTCGTGGAGGCGATGATCCGGATGATGAACGGCCCCGACGACTTCGTCGGCCCGGTCAACATCGGAAACCCCGGCGAGTTCACGATCCGCGAACTCGCCGAACTCACGCTCGAACTCACCGGCTCGTCTTCGCCCCTGGTGGAGAAGCCGCTGCCGGTCGACGACCCCGAACGGCGGCGGCCCGACATCACGCTCGCCAAGGCGCGGCTCGGCTGGGAGCCGACGGTGCCGCTCCGCGAGGGCCTGGCCAAGACGATCGCCTGGTTCCGCTCGGTGCAGCTCGAGGAATTCCGCGCTCCAACGCCCAACTACTGACCGGCCTGGAGTCGGTGGCCGAGGGGCGTTCGCATCAGCCGGCGGAGGATCGCCACGGCGGCGATGCCGGCGGCGAGGCCGATCAGATCCCAGACCCAGTCGAGCGGCTCGGCCTCGCGACCGAACAGGGGCTGGGTGATTTCATCGAGGGCGGCGAAGACGGCCAGGAGCAGACCGGTGACGGCGGCGGTCCGCCATGACCAGCGGCTGAAGGCGGCCACCGCGGCCGTCACCAGAAACCCGAGCACCCCGTAGGCGAGGAAGTGGAGCATCTTGTCGGGAGGCAAATCCTCCCCGAGCAGCTCCTGGGGCCGCGGATAGTGGGTCATGAACACGAGCACTGCCGTGTAGCCGAGCGAGCAGACCCCGAGCACTGTGGCGATCCGGCTTCGAAGCGAGGGAGAGTCGTGCATGGGGTGGCCGCGGCGAATCCCCCGAGGAAGGAGGGGAATGAAGCATCGCCTCTCGGGGGGATGAACGCAACCCGGCTCGCAGGAGTCGGAAGCCGCCGGAGCCGACCGCCCCCGCTCTCCCAACCCCGCAAATCGGCCAGTTCACCCCGGTTTTTTTGCTCTTCGCCCGGCCGGGCTCGTTCGCTACTTTTCCGCCTCCCCATGGCGACCGACCGCCGGTTCGCCAGCCTGCCTGAGGAGAATCCCGCCCCATGAATCGCAAGGAACTGTCGGCCGTCGTGCTCGAACTGCTCGAAAAAGAGACCGGCGAGACCTATCCCGACCTCGCCGAAGCCACGACGCTGCGCGAGGGCCTCAACCTCGACTCGCTCGACATGGCCGGGCTTGTCCTGCATGTCGAGAGCCGCTTCGGCATTCAGATCGAGACCGAACTCCTCGAGCGGATCGCCAGCGTGGGCGACATGCTCGACGTGCTCGAAGAAAAGATCGCGGCCAAGTCTGGCCGGCAGGCCGCCTGAGTGCGGCACCCTGCCGGGCGGAGACCCTCTGCCCGGCAGCACAGGGGAGCCACGATGACCGCCACCGTCCGCATCCAGCCCGAGCCTGGTCTCGTGATCGGCTGCCACGCGTTTCTGGAAGCCCGGCTGTCGGAGATCGGCGGCCTCCGCGATCGTCCGGTGCCGCCCGGTAGCCCGCCGCTGCCGGCCCGCTTCCTCCGGCATGCCGACGAACACACCGTGGTCGGCATGCACGCGGTGCTCGCGGCGCTCGCCACCCATCCGGCTCCCCCACCGATCGGGTCGCAGGGGATCGTCGCGGCCCCTTGTCAGGCCGGCCGGATCACCGGCGCAAAGACCCTCGCGGCCTATGCCGCCGGCGGCGGTGTCGCCGTCTCGCCGCATGTCGTGCCGCAATGCTCGCTCCACTCCGTGGCCGGCGCGGTGAGTGTGGCCCTAGGCATGCACGGCCCGCAGCTCGGTGTGGGCGGCGGTCCCGAGGCGCTCGGCGAAGGCCTGCTCACGGCGGCGTCCCTCTTGGCGGGTGGCGGCGATCCGTCGTGCACGGGCGTCTGGCTCGTGGCAACCGAATGGGACGAAGAGCCGCAGCTCGACCCCACCGGCAGCCCCCTCGACGATCCGATCTGCCGGGGGCTCGCGGCGCTGCTCGAGCCGTTGCCCGATCTCGACGACGGTGAACGCTCGATCGAGCCCTTGGCCTTTGACCTGCGGATGACCCGACTCGCCCGCGGTCCCCGCCTGCCGGCCGCGGCCGGTGGCCTGAGTGCCCTGGCCCGCGCCCTCGACATGTGCCGCGAAGGCGGCGCGCTCGCCTCCTGGGCCGTAGGCTGCCCCGGTGGCGGTGAGGTTCGGATCACCAGCCGACAGTCGGGCCACGCTGCGGCTCTTGTGTGGCGAGGTGCGGCATGAGCGGATCGCCCCTGCGAAGTCGGTCGCGGCCCGAGCCTGTGATGATCACGGGCATGGCAGCCGTCTCGCCGCTGGGCAACAGCTGCGATGAGATCGCCGCCGCCCTGTTCGCCGGCCGCTCGGGTGTGCGGCTGATCGACACCGATCAACCTGGCCGCACCGCCCGGCAGTTTGCCGCGCCGGTCGCCGAGATACCCGTGCCCCCCGGCTGCGACCCCGCAGCCTTCGCCACGCTCGACCGGCTCGAGCGGATGTGCCTCGCCCCTGCGGCCGGTGCGCTTGCCGACTCCGGGCTCGACACCACCGGCCTCCGGCTGGGCCTCGTGCTCGGCGTCGGCGCCGAGCATCTCAAGACCTGGGAGCTCGACTACCTGGCCGGCGGCACGACCGTGCTCGAACCCCGGCGCGATCCCGCCCTTGTCCACCGGCTCGCCGCGCGGCTGGGAATCGACGGCCCGGCGGTAACCGTGGCTGCGGCCTGCGCCTCGAGTGGATACGCCCTGGGGCTGGCCCGCACCTGGCTTACGATGGGCTGGGTCGATGCCTGCCTCGCCGGCGGCTGCGACATCCTGAGCCCCACCTCGCTGGCAGCTTTTTACAACCTTCGCGCCCTCTCCCGCCGCGACGACGATCCCGCGAAAGCATCCCGGCCCTTCGACCGGGCTCGCGACGGCTTCGTGATGGGTGAAGGAGGCGGCTTCTTCCTGCTCGAGCGGCGGGATGCGGCGGTAGCTCGCGGGGCCCGGCTCCGCGGCGAACTCGCCGGGGTGGGGATGTCGAGCGACGGCGCCCACATGGTGATCCCCAGTAGCGACCCCGTGCAGGCAGCCCGCGCGATCTCCGCGGCGCTCGCGGATGCGGGTGTCTCGCCCCAGGAGGTCGACTATGTCAACGCCCATGCGGCGGGCACGCCGGTGGGTGACGTCGCAGAAGCCGGGGGGATCAGGCTCGCGCTCGGCGGAGCCACCGATGGCGTGCCGGTGAGTTCCACCAAGAGCATGTCGGGCCACCTGGTCAGTGGTGCGGCGGCCTTCGAGGCGCTGGTCTGTCTGGCCGCAATCGAACACGGTGCCGTGCCTCCCACGCTCAATCTCGACGAACCCGATCCCGCCTGCCCGCTCGACCATGTGCCCCACGTGGCCCGGCCGCATCGCGTGAACGTGGCCGTCAGCAATTCCTTCGGCTTCGGTGGCTCGAACCTCTGCCTCGTGCTCCGCCGCGCCGCCTGAAGGCTCGTCTTCGCCGCTCCCGTTTCTGTTCTTCCCGTTCACCGCCCTTCGCCCCGAGGATGCTTGCCATGACTCCAGCCGCCGCCACCTGCCATCAGCCCCCGATCGCCTCCGCCGAGATCGACGCCCTGCTCGCCGATCTCGTGGCCCGATGGCACGAGGTGGAGCCGGCCCATGCCGAGGACGGTCTCCGCGGCAAGGTCTGCGATCTTCATCGGTTCAACTTTCTGCTTTGGCACGAAGAAGACATTGCCCGCGCTCCGGATGTCACCGATTCACGGATCGCCGCGGTCAAGCGGGCGATCGACGGGTACAACCAGGCCCGCAACGACGCGATCGAGAAGGTCGACGACTGGCTGATCGGTGAGTTGGCTGCGCGGGGGATCGTCGCGTCGCCCGACGCCCCGGCCGCCACCGAGACTCCCGGCGCCGCGATCGACCGGCTCTCGATCCTCGAACTCCGCCGCTACCACATGCGGGAGCAGGCGGAGCGGGCCGACGCCACGCCCGAGCATCGGGCCAAGGCTGCGGCCCGGATGGAGGTGCTCGACGCCCAGCGGGACCATCTCGTGGAGTCGCTCGACCGGCTGCTCGGCGAGATCTTCGCTGCCGACCGGCCGCTGCGGGTGTTCCGCCAGATGAAGATGTACAACGACCCGACGATGAATCCGTATCTCTACAAGGCCGGCAAGGCCGCCTGATGGACCAGCCTGGAGGTCCGCCGGAATCATTGCTGCGAGCCGAACGCAGGGCTACACTCCGGGGGTTACCCTGAGCAGGGTGAACCCAACGAATGCACTCGCCCGCCACTCGCGCGTCGCTGCTCCTGCGGCTCCGGGATGTCACCGACGGCAACGAAGCGGCCCACGCGGCGGCCTGGGCTGAATTCGTGCGGATTTACGGCCCTCAGGTGCACAGCTGGTGTCGGGAATGCGGGCTGCAGGAGAGCGACGCAGCAGAGGTCTGTCAGGATGTGCTAGTCCGGTTCTGGAAGCAGTCGGCCCGTTTTGAATACGATCCCAAGCGGCGGTTCCGGGGCTATCTGCGGCAGGTTCTCCGGGCGGCGCTCTCTGGCTGGTCGGCAGGCCGAAAGCCAGATGCCGCCGGCGAAGGCATGGAATCCGCCCTCGACTCCCTGCCCGCCCGCGAGGATCTGATGCAACGGATCGAGGCCGCCTACGACACCGAAGTGCTCGCAGCCGCGATCGACGATGTGAAGGCCCGGGTCAAGCCGCACACCTGGCGGGCCTTTGAGATCGTGGCATTTGAACGGCGAGCGGGCCCGACGGCAGGCGGCCCGCATCGTGCGGGATCTCGCCTCGGCCGTGGCGGTCGTCCACGGCTTCGGCATCATCCACCGCGAGATCGTCCGCCAGCCGATTCGCTCGACGGCGATCCTGCTGCAAACTGCCGAAGCGGCCCTCGCCCACTGCCTCGCGAACTGATCGAATTCGGCCTGGCGGGACCACGCGGCGCACGACCCGCTGATCAGCTCGGTCATCGTTGCGGACGTGCCATTTGCCTGGCTATCTTTTATTACCCTCTCGATCGGAGGACGATCTGCCCCTCGACGAACTGGTGAATCAGGCCCGCGATCAGACTTTGATACGGGATACCCTGTTCGGCTGCCTTCCGCTGGATGCCGGCGAGGTCGTGATCGGACAGCCGGATATTGATCCGCCGGTCCTTGCGGGTCGTGTTTTCGGCGGCCTCCGCGAACCGCGTCAGCAGCGCTGGTGTCGGGTCGTGAAGAACCAACTCGTCCCGGTCGAATGCCTCGACGATCTCTTTCTCGTGCTGATTCAGCCGAGTCGCGGGGCGATTCATGGCCGACTCCTTTTTTCGTGCAGGTACTGCCGCGTTGCCTTGCGGCTGAGAATGATGGTCCGCAGATGGATCACATCCCCG
>JBJOHE010000038.1:0-2733 GCA_046047895.1 Planctomycetota bacterium
CCAATTCATGCCGCTGCCGCCAGCCACTGGCCGTCTCGGGAGGCGGCGCCGACGACGCGAGCTTGGGACTGATCGACATCAAATCGGCCACCGGCCCGGCTGACTCACCCGCCGGCAGCACTGTGCCGGCCGTCTCCACTGTCACATGCCAGCCCTCCTGCCGGAGCATGCGGCAGAGCGTCATCGCCTCGGCCACGAGCATCGGCTCGCCGCCGGTCACGACCGCATGGCGGGGCGGCAGCGAACGCACCCGCTCGAGCACCGCCGCGAGCGGGAGGTCGTCGCCTTCCGGGGCCCACGAGGTGTACGGCGTGTCACACCAGACGCACCGCAGATTGCAGCCGCTCGTCCGCACGAACGTGCTGGGCGTGCCCGCCAGCAGCCCTTCGCCCTGGAGCGACGTGAAGATCTCGGCGATCCGCATGGCCCGCCCCTCACCGCCACCGGACAGAGTCGGCTCGCGGATCGACGAGGCCCGCGGCGGCGAAGCCGGCCGCCCTGAGCAGGCAGGAATCACATCCGCCGCAGGGCTCGCCCCGCGGCCCGGGGTCGTAGCAGCTCGTCGTGAGCCCGTAGTCGAGCCCAAGGGAATGGCCGAGCCGGATGATGTCGGCCTTCGAGAGCGACACAAGCGGCGCGAGGAGCCGGAGAGCGTGGCCCTCGACGCCCACCTTCGTGGCAAGGGCCGCCAGCCGTTCGAAGGCCGCCAGATACTCGGGCCGGCAGTCGGGATAGCCGCTGTAGTCGATCGCATTCACGCCCAGCACGATCGCCTCTGCTCCCCGGGTTTCCGCCAGGGCGAGGGCGAGCGAGAGAAAGACGGTGTTTCTCGCGGGCACGTAGGTGGTCGGAATGCCCTCCCCGATCTCGGCATCGGAACGCCCTTTCGGCACAACCGCGGCAGAGTCGACGAGGGCGCTGCCGCCGAAAGCGGCGAGGTCCACGTGGAGCGTCACATGGTCGTCGATCCCGACCGCCGCCGCCACCTCGCGGGCCGCCGCAAGTTCGACCGCATGCCGCTGGCCGTAGTCGATCGACAGGGCCGAGAGCCGGTAGCCTTCCCGCACGGCCCAGGCCGCCGCCGTCGCCGAATCGAGGCCGCCCGAGAGCAGCACCACCGCCCGCCTGGAGTCGACCGGCCCGGGCCTGGTCTGCTCGGTATCACGTTCTGGTCCTGCCATACCCGCATCATACTCGGCAGCACCGCACGACCGGGGCCACCGATCCTGCCGCCCCAGCTTGACCTACCGTTCGGCCAAACCAGATCGGTCGAGCGTGGTCGATGGTAACTCACCAAACCGAGACTTGTACGCAGCCGCGAATGCCGAATGACGGGTGAAGCCACAGGCGTTGGCCACGCCGGTGATCGTGGTTTCGGGCCCGGCAGCGCACAGTCTCCGGCGAGCTTCTTCCAGCCGTCGGTCCAGGATCCACTCCCGCGGCGACATGCCCACGGACCGCAGAAAAGCCAATTGCAGGGCCCGGGTTTTGAGTCCGCTCACCCGCTCAAGATCGGCGAGCTTGATCGGCTTGTCGAGATTGCACTGAATGAACATGCAAGCCGCATCGACCGCTCGCCGGGGGTTGCCGATCGCCGCCTCCGGCGATTGCGGAACATCGACCAAGAGCATCGCTGCCACCAGCCGGTACACGACCTCGTCGAGGCCCAGGTGAGACAGCCATGCAGGAGCCGTGAGGCTGTCGTCAATCCAGGCGCTCAGCCGCCGCAGTTGTCGAGTGAACGACATGCCGGGCCTTTCCAGCGGCACGAGCCGCGGCACTCCGAATCGGAGGTCGACCGCGGCGTCGGCATCGGGGCCGCTGATCCACCGCGCCGCCTGCTCGAGCCGCACCGGGTCGAGGCCAATCGTCAGCGTGGATCGGACCCCGCAGGCCCCGCTTCGCGGCGTCCGCGGCAGGAACATCGCAGCATGCCCGGCCTGCCAGCGATACTCCCTTCCCCCGATCACCGAAGTGCTCCAGCCATGCAGCGGCACGATCAGGGTGACATCGTCAGACTCTCCTGCATCGACGAAGACCGGAGTGTGAGAGGCGGCCACCAGCCGCAACCCCCCGACCTGCATGGCCGCCGACTTCTGGCGAAACGACTGAGCATTTCCAATCGGCTCGTACCGGCGGACCGCCTGCATCGCAACCGACTGGCTGGCTCGCAACCGGTCGACATCGTCGCAGAGCTGTGCGACAGGCTCACCAAAGGCGAGTCGGGGAAGACGGGATGGCATAGTGGGGAACAACGGATCCGAGCGGCCGCCAGGTACACGATCATATCCCGGCCCGCAGCCCCGCGAAACGCGACCGCTGCGGCAATTCGAGCCTGGGGATTGTTCCGGTGCACACGCCCGCGTTTCTCGCAACAGAATTCACTCCGACGGGGGATGCGCATGCGCCGACCTGCGCCTTGCGCCTGGAGCGATTCGCACCAGGCACTGGAGCGAATCGCACCAGCCAGTGGTGCGATTCGCTCCACCCTGGTTCGTCGCCCCCTGGCCGCGATGCGACTATCGCCATCCCGTAGCCGTGGCCTCAACGGCTGACTAAAAGCGTCGTTCAACCGCTTGCAGCCCGGCAAATCGTCTGCCAGGAGCGACGGCCACTTCACAGGCAAACCGGAATGGGCCTTCGCCGCGGGATTCTGGCACGAAAGTTGCACCGCTTGGACCGTGACGGGCAGCTGCTGGCACCGAGCCAGTGCGTTCCGTCTTCTGCCAGCAA
>JBJOHE010000039.1:0-4433 GCA_046047895.1 Planctomycetota bacterium
TTCCGCAGTGTGAGCAACGGAGGCTCGGGAGTCGGCGAACGCTCGCGCAGCATGGGGGCGTATCCTCGGCTCGCGACGCGACTTTTGCCGACTCCCGAGCCGGCCCACCTCAACCGACACCCAGCCTCCGGGGTCGGCGAACGCGGTTCCTACCGCACCGCCAGCATCCGCTCGAGGGCGGTCAGGGCCCACTTCGCGGTTTCGTCGTCGACTCGGATCACGTTGACGGGCTTGCCTCGCTCAAGGTGCTCCAGGCTCCAGCAGAGGTGGGCCAGGTCGATCCGATACATCGTGGCGCACATGCAGATGGTGGGGGAGAGAAACCGGATCGTCTGTTCGGGATGGTTCTGCTCGAGCCGCTTGACCAGATGGAGTTCCGTGCCGATCGCCCACTTCGTACCCGCCGGAGCCTCCTCGACCTGGCGGAGGATGTAGCTCGTGGAGCCGACTCGGTCGGCCTTGTCGACCACCTCCATCGAGCACTCGGGGTGGACGAGGATCTGCACGCCGGGAATGTGCTCCCGCATCGCGTCGACATGCTCGGGGCGAAACATGGCATGCACGCTGCAATGGCCCTGCCAGAGGATCACCCGGGCTCGCTCGATCTGGCTACGGTCGTTGCCGCCGAGCGCCGGATCGTGCGGATTCCAAAGGGCCATCTCGTCGAGCGGGATGCCCATCGCCCGGGCGGTGTTGCGGCCGAGGTGCTGGTCGGGGAAGAAGAGCACCCGCTTGGTGCGGGCGAACGCCCAGTCGAGCACGGCCCGGGCGTTGCTCGAGGTGCAGACGATCCCGCCGTGGCGACCGCAGAAGGCCTTGAGGCTGGCCGCCGAATTGATGTAGGTGACCGGTGTAATCTCGGCGGTGTCGATCACGCGGCCGAGATCCTCCCAAGCGTCTTCCACCTGGTCGATCGCCGCCATGTCGGCCATCGAGCAGCCGGCGGCCATGTCGGGCAGCACGACCGTGATCCGCCGCCCCGCCCGGGCAGCGACCTGCTCGGGTCGGTTGGCGAGGATGTCGGCCGTCTCGGCCATAAAGTGAACGCCGCAGAACACGATCGCCTCGCAGTCGGCCCGCTCGGCGGCCGATTTCGAGAGCTGGTAGCTGTCGCCCTGGTAGTCGGCGTGGGCGATCACCCCGTCCTGCTGGTAGTGGTGTCCAAGGATCACGAGCCTCCGGCCGAGCCGGGCCCGGACGGCCTCGATCCGCTCCGCCAGCAGATCGTCAGGGAGGGATCGGTAGCCGGGAAAAGGGCTTGCGAGCGGCAATTCGAGGGCGGTGACGGGTGTCATATAAGAAGTATAGGCCGCGCGAGGCCGCCCGTGCGGCCGCCGCCAGACACGCTATACTGCGAGGCTCGGACGGGCGGAATCGCCTGCCGACCATCCACACACTCCCCTCACAGGACGACGGCGGCGACATGGCGCGAAAGACCAAGAGCATCCGGGAAATGCGGGCCGAGGTGGAGGCAGCCGAGGCGCTCGGCAAGACCTCCAAGAAGGCCACCGGCGAAAAGGCCACCAAGGCCAAGAAGGAGAAGGTCGCCAAGGAGCCGAAGCCGAAGAAGCCCGCTGCCAAGAAGACAACCCGCCGCAAGGTCGCCAAGGAAGCCCGCATGAAGGCCTACTGGGGCATCTTCACCCAGGGCTGGAAGCGGGTGGCGATGTTTGAATACGCCGACAAGAAGGCGGCCGAGAAGAAGGCGGCCGACCTCGTGGCCTCGTCGAAGGCCCACCACTTCGTGCAGCTCGTCAAGGAAGCGATCGAAGAGTAGCGGTCAGCTCTTCCAGGGATCCTGCCAGTCGCCCCAGGCGGCGAGGTACCGCGTCAGCCCCGGACTGTCTGCCGCATGGGCCTCGATCCACTTCCGCGCCTCTTCGATCAAGGCCTGCTCCCGGGCCAGGTCGATCTCGCCGGCAAGCACCCGGCTGCGGAGAAACACGAAGTAGGTATCGAGCACGTCGCCCCGGCAGTAGTCGTGGATCTCGGCCGTGCGGCCGGCGTTCCAGAGGTCCTGCACCATGTGGCCGGCCACGTCCATCTTGCCCGGCTTGCCGATCAGGTTCGCCGCCAGCGACAGGCCGCCCACGAACCGGCTGGCCCCGCTGTTGGTGAGCCACTCGTGGAGATCGAAGTGGGCCTGGGTGTTGTAGCGATACCTCGGCTGATCGAAGTTGCGGGAGTCTTCCGCCAACCAATCGGGAATCTGGATCCCGAACCGGAAGGCGCAGAGTTCTAAGAGCGGAATGTCGAAGCCCCGGCCGTTGAAGGAGACGAGCCGCGGCCGCCGATACCGCCGCCAGCCCTCCCAGAATCGCCGGGCGATTTCGTGGGGCCGCGACTCCTGCTCGTCGAGCGCCACGAGGTCCTGGAGCCCATAATCGCCCCCCACCTTCGCGATCACGAGCGAGACGGGCAGTTGGTAGGTGTAGGGGATGAAGTCCTTGCCGGTCTCGGCCTGGAGTTCGCCCCGGTAGCGGGCGATCGCCTCCACCGGCGAGAGGCCGTCGGCGGGATACCGCAGCCGCGACACGAGGGCCCCGTCGGCCACGCTCTCGATGTCGAAGACGAGGTATTTCGGCTCGTTGCCAGCCATGGGTGTCACCGCCTCGCCAATGGGTGCTTGAGCGGGAGCCACTCGCCGTCGGCCTGACTCGAGGCCACCGACTGCTGGATGAAATACATTCCCTCCACCCCGTCGCAGATGTTCGGATAGACGGTGTTCACCCGCTCAAAGGGCTTGCCGGAAAGGGCGAGGGCCATGGCGTCGAAGCCGCCGCGGTAGATGTTGGCGAAGGCCTCGAAGAAGGCCTCGGGGTGGCCCGACGGCAGCCGGCAGGCGGCCTTGCCCAGTTCGTTCGTATACGGCGCATTGGGGTCGCGGGTGTAGAGATAATGCGGCTTGCCGTTGTGGCGGACGAGCATCTTGTTGGGCTCCTCCTGGTGCCACTCGAGACTGCCGAGGGTTCCGTCGATCTGGATCCGGATGTCGTTCTCCCGGCCGTGGCTGATCTGAGAGGCGGTGACCGTGCCGAGCGCCCCGTTCTCGAACCGGATCACGGCATGGCCGTAGTCGTCGAGCGGCCGATCGGGCACGAAGGTCTTGAGGTGGGCTGAGATCGTTCCCGGCAGGAGTCCGGTCATATAGCGGCCGAGGTTGTAGGCGTGGGTGCCGATGTCGCCGAAGCAGCCGGCGGCTCCGCTTTTGGTCGGGTCGGTCCGCCAGGCCGCCTGCTTCTGGCCCTCGCTCTCGAGCCGAGTCCGCAGCCAGCCCTGGATGTATTCGACCCGGATCGCCTGGATCTCACCGAGCTCACCGGCGAGGATCATCTCCCGGGCCTGCCGCACCAGCGGGTAGCCGGTGTAGTTGTGGCTCACCACGAACACCGACTTCGAGGCCTCGACGAGCCGGGCGAGTTCTTCGGCCTCGGCGAGCGTGAGCGTGAGCGGCTTGTCACAGACCACATGGAAGCCCGCCGCGAGGGCCGCCTTGGCCACGGGAAAGTGCATGTGGTTCGGCGTGGCAATCGAGACAAAGTCGATTCGCTCGCCCTCGGGCAGGGCCCGCTCCTGCTCGAACATCTCCGCAAAAGAGCCGTAGGCCCGATTCGCCGGCACGTCGTAATCGGCGGCGCTGGCCTTCGAGCGGGCGGGGTCGCTGGAGAAGGCGCCGGCCACGAGCGCGGCCCGGTTGTCGAGCACGGCGGCCGTCACATGCACGCGGCCGATGAACGAACCCTGGCCGCCACCCACGATCCCCATCCGCAGCTTCCTGCCCAGGTCACCATTGGTCGCCATCGCTCTCTCTCCACGCGTCGTGTGATTCCCACCCGGTTCGCCGGGGCTGGAAGCGTAGCACAGCGGCTTGGGGCCTGGCACGTGCTCGCCGCCTCGCGGATCGGCGAACCCACCAACGGGCAACCCTGGAAAAGACCTGTGGCCGCAGGCTTGCAGCCTGCGGAATGCGGCTTCCAATCCACGAGCACGCGGACGCTCCTGAAATCAACACCGATCGGCCCAATCCGCCAGGACGGGGCACGTGCTCGCCGCCTCGCGGACCGGCGAACCTACCGACGGGCAACCCTGAAAAAGACCTGTGGCCGCAGGCTTGCAGCCTGCGGAATGCGGCTTCCAATCCACGAGCACGCAGAGGCTCCTGAAATCAACACCGATCGGCCCAATCCGCCAGGACGGGGCACGTGCTCGCCGTCTCGCGGACCGGCGAACCTACCAGCGGGCAACCCTGGAAAAGACCTGTGGCCGCAGGCTTGCAGCCTGCGGAATGCGGCCTCCAATCCACGAGCACGCGGACGCTCCTGAAATCAACACCGATCGGCCCACTCCGCCAGGACGGGGCACGTGCTCGCCGCCTCGCGGACCGGCGAACCTACCGACGGGCAACCCTGAAAAAGACCTGTGGCCGCAGGCTT
>JBJOHE010000040.1:0-2854 GCA_046047895.1 Planctomycetota bacterium
TCACATCAGCCACCATTCGCCGGTGGCGAGCACATACAGGCCGAGGGCGAGGTTGGTGGCGGCGTGGCAGAGGATGCAGTCGATCGGCTTTTTGGTCTTGGCGGCGATCAGGCTCACCACCCCAAACCAGCCGACGGCGGCGATCGCCTCGCCGGGGTGGCTGAGCACGGCGTAGAGGCCGCAGCCGAGGAGCGAGGCAGCCGAGAGGGTGCCAAACGGGATCAGCCAGAAGTTCTCACGGATCACATACCGCATCAGCATCCCGCGGACGAAGAGCTCCTCGACGATCGGCACCACGACTACGAGCCCAATGAACCGCACGGCGAGGAAGCCCCAGGCCCAGGAGGAGTCGCCAAGGTGTTCCGGGTCGAAGGGGTTGTAGCCGGCGCGGGTGCCGCCCCATTCGGCCCAGCCGAGCATGTGCTGAAGTTTCGTGAGGCCCACCCACGGCACCAACAGGGCCAGGCCCACGAGCGGTGGCCACCAGGTGGGCCGGCCCACCCAGCGGTAGAGGTTGGGGCTCACCCGCAGCAGCATCACCAGCACGATCGCCAGGCGGATCGCGTAGATCACGGGATAGTGCTCGTACTTGATCCCGAGCAGGCCGAGCGAGCCGCCGTCGGTGGCCGTGGGCTCGACCGAGCCGATGAAGAGAAACGCGAAAAACGGGAACACGCAGGTGAGCCAGGGCTCGTTGGGGCCGTAATCGACCTCCGGCGGGGCGGGGGCGGGGGCAGGAGCCGGTGCCGGGGCTGGCGCAGGGATGGGCTGGTCGGCCGGCGTGGGAGTTGGCGAGTCGGCGGTCATGCGGGCGGCCTGGGAGGAGATGAGACCCGGGATTGTGCCCGAGAACGGGGCCGCGCCCAAGCGGGGGGCGTCTTTGCAGGCGGCAGCCGGGCCGGTTTCCTGGAAAAACCGGCCGGCTATCACGTTTTCCCAGGCGCGAGTATATTTCGATGGGCTGCCGGACTGTCGTCCTCCCACCGGGCAGCGCCGCCCCTGCCGGGGCTCCCGATCGTTTCCTCCCAGGTCAACGTGTATTCAATGGATCTCACGAAGCTTCGCAACATGGGCATTTCCGCCCACATCGACTCCGGCAAGACCACCCTCTCCGAGCGGATTCTCTACTACGCGGGCCGCATCCACCGGATCCAGGAGGTCAAGGGCGACGGCGACGGCGCGACCATGGACTACATGGATCTCGAGCGTGAGCGCGGGATCACGATCACGTCGGCCGCCACGAGCGTGAAGTGGGGCGATTGTGACATCAACCTGATCGACACTCCCGGCCACGTCGACTTTACCGTGGAGGTGGAGCGAAGCCTTCGCGTGCTCGACGGCGCGATCCTCGTGCTCTGCAGCGTCGGCGGCGTGCAGAGCCAGTCGATGACGGTCGACCGGCAGATGCAGCGCTACAAGGTGCCGCGGCTGGCGTTCGTCAACAAGATGGACCGCACCGGCGCGAACTTCGACCGCGTGGTGGGCCAGCTCAAGGACAAGCTCGGCTGCCATGCGATCCGGATGCAGATTCCGATCGGCAAGGAAGACAAGCTCCAGGGCGTGATCGACCTGGTCTCGATGAAGGCCGTCTATTTCGACGGCGACAACGGCGAGCATGTCCGTGAGGAGGAGATCCCGGCCGACCTCAAGGCCGCGGCCGACGAGGCCCGCCATGCGATGCTCGAAGATCTCGCCATGTATTCCGACTCACTGATGGAGAAGCTCCTCTCGGAAGAAGTGCCCACCGAAGACGAGATCCATGCGGTTGTGAAGGCGGCGGTGCATTCTCAGAGCATTACGCCTGTGTTCTGCGGCAGTGCCTACAAGAACAAGGGCGTGCAGAAACTGCTCGACGCGGTGGTTCGCTATCTGCCCAATCCGCTCGAGCGGAAGGTGGTGGCCAAGAAGTGGGATAACCCCGACGAGGCCTTCGACCTTTCGGCTGATCCCAGCAAGCCGTTCGTGGGCATGGCCTTCAAGATCGTCGACGATCCCTACGGTCAGCTCACGTTTATACGGATCTACCAGGGCACGATGACGAAGGGCGAGACGTACATCAACCAGCGAACCAGCCAGAAGCAGCGGTTCAGCCGGATCGTGCGGATGCACGCCGACAAGCGCGAGGAGATCGAGTCGGCGAGCGCCGGCGACATCGTGGCCGTGATGGGCGTCGACGCCGCCTCGGGCGACACCTACGCCGCCGAGCAGAAGTATTGCTCGCTGGAAAACATGTTCGTGCCGGAGCCTGTGATCAAGATGGCGATCACGCCGCAGAAGCGGGAAGGCCTCGACAAGCTCAGCAAGGCGCTCCAGCGGTTCACCCGCGAGGATCCCACGTTCCGCGTGGCCACCGACGACGAGACGGGCGAGACGGTGATCGCCGGCATGGGCGAGCTGCATCTCGACATCTACGTCGAGCGGATTCGCCGCGAGTTTAAGGTCGACGTGGAGGTGGGTGCGCCGAAGGTGAGCTACCGCGAAGCACCGACGAAGTCCACGGAATACGACTACAAGCACAAGAAGCAGTCGGGTGGTTCGGGCCAGTATGGCCACATCATCGGCCACCTCGAGCCGCTCCCCGACGACGCCACGGAAACCTTCATCTTTGAAGACAAGGTGGTCGGCGGTCGCGTGCCGCGGGAATACATTCCCTCGGTGGAGAAGGGCTTCCGGGCGGTGCTCGACAAGGGCCCGATTGCCGGGTTCCCGATCGTGGGCGTGAAGGCGACGCTTGAAGACGGCTCCTATCACGACGTCGACTCAAGCGACATGGCCTTCCAGATCTGCGCCCGGGCCGGCTTCCGTGAGGCCTTCCTCAACACGAAGCCCGTGCTCCTCGAGCCGATCATGAAGA
>JBJOHE010000041.1:0-9668 GCA_046047895.1 Planctomycetota bacterium
GCCGAGCGGCTGGCCGCCGCCGACTATCGGGCCGGCCTGCTCGTCGAGGAAATCGTGGTCAGCCACCCTTTCCGCCACCGATACCATAAGATGGAGGACTGAGGCGGGAGCAGTTGCCTCCTCTCCGGACACACGGCCATGCGAACCCACCCGAGCCGCGTCGAATTCGACCCTTCTCGCCGCCGGTTTCTCCGGGGCGCGGGCCTGGCGCTCGCGCTGCCCTTCATGGCGTCGTGGCAGGGGAGGGCGCTGGCCTCGGGAGCGGCCGCCCCGCGGCGGTGCGGCTTCCTCTATTTCCCCAACGGCGCCGCGATGAAGGATTGGGTGCCCGAGGCCACGGGCCGCGACTTTGTGCTGCCCTACTCGCTCGAGCCGCTGGCCCCGATCCGCGAGCGGGTGCTCGTGATCTCCGGCCTCGACAAGCCCAACTCCCGGCAGGGCGACGGCCATTACGCGAAGACCGCGAACTTCCTCACGGGGATGCCCGTAGCCAAGACGACCGGCGCCGAATTGTCGAGCGGCGGGGTGTCGGTCGATCAGGCGATTGCCCGGTCACTCGCCGGCCAGACGCCCTTGCCGTCGCTCGAGCTCAGTACCGAGCCGATCGTGTCGGGGGTCGATAGCAACGTCGGCTTCACCCGGATCTACGGCGGGCACATCTCCTGGGAGTCGGCGGCCCGGCCGCTCACCCGTGAGCTCGATCCGCGGCTTGTCTGGGACCGCCTCTTCGCCGGCAGTGCCGTGCTCGACGCCCGTTCCCGGCGGCTGCGGGGCAACCTCCTCGATCATGTGCTCGAGGATGCCCGTGACGTCCGCCGTCGCCTCTCCCGCGACGACCGGCCGAAGTTCGACGAATTCCTCGACTCCGTGCGGGCGGTCGAGCAACGGCTCGACTACGCCGCCGGTGGCGATCGGCTGCCGGTCGATCCGACGTCGCTTGGCGTGGAGCCGCCCGCCGGCATTCCCCGGGATCCCCGGGAGCACGTCGGCCTCATGCTCGACATGCTCGTGCTCGCCTTCCGCACCGATTCGACGCGGGTGGCGAGCTTCATGTTCGCCAACGATGTCTCCAACCGAAACTTCTCCTTCGTGGAGGGCGTCAAGGGCGGCCATCACGAGATGTCGCACCACGAGGGCAAGGCTGAGAAGCTCGAGCAATACCGGCGGATCACCCGCTGGCATGTCGAGCAGTTCGCCGGCCTGGTGGAGCGACTGGCGGCGATTCCCGAGGGGGAGGGCACCCTGCTCGATTCGACCATGCTGCTCTGCGGTTCGAGCATGTCCGACGGCAATTCCCACAGCCCCGACAACCTGCCGATCCTCGTGGCCGGCGGAGGCGGAGGCACACTCACCGGCGGCCGTCATCTGGCCTTCGAGGGCGATCGGCCGCTCTGCGACCTCCACCTTGCTCTGGCCCAGCGGATGGGCCTGGCGATCGATTCCTTCGGCGACAGTACCGGCCCGCTGCCCGATCTCGGCCCGGTGGGCTGAGTTCGCAATCCAGGCTGCGAACCGCGGGTGCCGCGCCGGGCTCATTCGGCGAGCAGGCGGGCGACCTCGGCGGGGTCGGTCGTGGGGGGATGGCAGAGTTCACCCGAGCAGATGAAGGCGGTGGCGGGGCGTTCGCTGCTGCTCGGCGGCAGGGCTCGCACGAGTGGTGACAGCCGGGCGAGCCGTTCGTCGCCGTCGGCGAGCAGCACGACGCGGTTTCCGGCCGGGTGTTGCCGGATCGCCGCCAGGAGGGCGGCTGTGTCGGCGGCATCCCGGCGGCCGGCGATCACGACATGGGTTGCGGGGGACGCCAGCCGGTCGCACTCGACCAGCAACCGCAGGGCGGAGGTGGGCGAGCGTTCGAGCCTGCCCGCGAGGGCCGCCGCGATCTGCTCGGCCCGCGCCCGCCGCTCGGGCTGGTCGAGGATCGTGGCCAGCCGCACGAGGTTGCCGATCGCGACGGCGTTGGCCGACGGGACCGGCTCGTCGCGGTCTGGCTTGGGCCGCACGATCAACAGCGGGTCGCCGGCCGCCGCGGCGAAGTAGCCGCCGGCGTCGGGGTCCCAGAAGAGGGCGTCCATGCGGTCCTGCAGGGCCACGGCCTGTTCAAGACGGCCGGGATCGAACGAGGATTCTGCGAGGTCGAGCAGCCCCTGGATCAGGCAGGCATGGTCTTCAGCGAAGCCTCCGCCAGGCGGCCCGTCGCCCCGGCGGGCATGACCCAGGCTGCCGTCGGCTCGCACGAGGTCGCGAAGCAGGCGATCGGCGGCAGCGTTTGCAGCCATGAGATAGCGTTCGTCGCCGAGCACCTGATGGCCAAGGGCGAGCGCGGAGATCATCAGGCCGTTGGCGGAGGTGATCAGGGTGTCGTCGATCGCGGGCCGTGGTCGGGCACTGCGGGCGGCCAGGAGCAGGCTGCGGGCGGTCGCGAGGGTGGCTTCGGCGTCGGCTTCGGTCATCCCAACTTCGGCGGCCGTCGCGGTGAGCGACCGTCGCTCACAGAGAACTCCGCTCCCCACGGCCTCCGGTCCATAGTGGCGACAGAAGATGTCGGCCTGTTTCGGTCCGAGCACCCGTTCGATCTCAGTCCGCGTCCAGCGGTAGAAGGCACCTTCGAGTGGCTCCTCGGCTGCGGCGGTCGGCAGGCTGTCGGCATCGATCGCGGCGTAAAACCCGCCACCGGCCGCGGCCAGGTCGCGGAGCGCGGCGTCGAGCAGGCCGCGGGCCGTGGCCGCGAAAGCTGCGTCGCCGGTGGCCTGATGCGCTTGAAGGTACACACTCGCCAGCTGGGCCTGGTCGCAGAGGAGCTGCTCGAAGTGGGGCTCCTGCCAGGCGGCATCGGTCGCATAGCGATGAAAGCCTCCCCCCAGTTGGTCGCGGATGCCGCCTGTGGCCATCGCCCGGAGTGTGGTCACCGCCATTGCCCGAGGATCGTCGCCGGCCTCGGTGGCGGCGGCCTGCAGCAGGAAGCCGAGCGTCGCCGGCCGGGGAAACTTTGGCGGGCCGCCGAAGCCGCCGTGTCGGGGATCGTATTCCGCCCGCAGCGAGGCAACGCTGCGGCCGCGGACCGCCGCGATCGCCGGCTCCCGGTCGGCCGGTGGCGGCGTCACGAGCCCGGCCAACGCTGCCGTCGACTCGCGGGAGCTTGCGAGAATGCCGGCCCGGTCGGTCTCCCAGGCCGCGGCCACTTGTTGGAGCACCGTGCGGAAGCCCGGCCGACCGGGCCGGTCGGCGACGGCGAAGTAGGTGCCGCCGGCGAACGGCTGGCGGTCGGGCGTGAGCCAGACGGAAAGCGGCCAGCCACCGCGGCCGGTCGTCGCCTGGACGAAGGTCATGTAGATCTGATCGACGTCGGGCCGTTCATCGCGGTCCACCTTGATGCAGACAAAGTGCTCGTTGAGGAAGGCGGCGGTCTCGGGATCGCGAAACGATTCCCGGGCCATCACATGGCACCAGTGGCAGCTGGAGAAGCCGATCGAAAGAAAGACCGGCAGGCCGCGGCGGCTTGCCAGTTTGAAAGCCTCAGGACCCCATGGGTGCCAGGCTACGGGATCGTGGGCGTGTTCGCGGAGGTAGGGCGACTGTTCTAGAGCGAGCCGGTGGCCGGCCGGTTCCTCGGCTGTGGCGACGATCGGAACCGGCCCGGCAGCGAGCAGCGCGGCGGCGAGCAGGCGGCGAAGGAGCGGCGACGGAGTCATGGGCGGGGCCCGCGGCCAGGCGGGAGTCAGGCGTTGTCGAGCGTGGTGCCTGCACCTAGGATACCGGGTGTCTTGGGTGGTCACGTTCGGGCCGCCTGTGTGGCAGGGGAGTCGATCATGGGAAGGTTTTCTACCGGCGGCGGGTACCGCGCGGTCGTCAACGCCGTCATGCCGTGGGTCGGGATGCTTGCCGCCCAGGGGGCGGATCAGCCCCCTGTCGTGCGGAACCTCCTGACCCGCATCGAGCAGCACGAGTCGGAGGCGTTCCCGCTCGAGCGGGAGGCCCGGGTGCTCGAAAGCAGGGGGCTCGTACCGTTCTGGGACCGGATGAATGCCGCGGATCCTGAATCCCGCTTCGACGTTTTGGCCGATGTCGGGCTCACCGCGCTGCGGTGGGGAACTCCCGGGGAGACCGTCAGCTACGACCTCGGGATCGAGGAGACTCGCTTCCAGGCGGGTGGTCCGGAGATCGACGAGGCTGGCTGGCGGGCGGCCCTCGCGGGACTCAGGCAGGCTGGCTACCGGATCACCCACTCCGACTGGCACCAGGAACGGTTCGAGATCGACGCCGATGGTCGGCGGGTCTCCGACACCCGGTTCACGATCCAGGGGAGCCGGGCTGATGGCCGCGACCGTCTGGAGGTCAAGGCCACGGTGCGGGTGAGGTGGCGGCAGGACGGCGAAGGGTTCGTGCCCGACGCGGTAGAGGTGCTCGACGCGAAGGTCCGGCGGCGGTTGGCCCCTCCGAGTTTCACGCAATGGCTCCGGGTGCGACTGGCACCGCTGCTCCTCGAGGAGAACAGGCCGATCGAGATCGACTATGGCGCCACCTACGCCTACGATCTCGACGGTGACCAGTATCCGGAACTGCTCCAGGCTGGCAGCGACACCATCCTCTGGAACGTGGCGGGGAAGTCCTTCGAGGCGGGGCCCTTCGTGCCCCGGGAGGCTGAGGCTCGCGTCAGCCGGGTGGGGCTCGTGGCCGACATCGATGGTGATGGGGTCGTCGACTGGGTCTGCGACAACACCGTACGGCAGCGGCTCGAATGGCATCGCGGCCGCCCGATCCTGACCCGCGGCGAGCCGCCGTTCGAGGCCGAGCCACACGAGATTCCGCTCGCCGGCCTGTTCAAAAACATTTCGGCGATCACGGCGGGCGACATCGACCGTGACGGCGACCTCGATCTCTATGTCACCCAGTATCGCCCCCCGCAGGACACGATGCCCCAGCGGTATTGGGACGCAAACGACGGCTATGGAAATCTGCTGCTCATCAATGACGGCCGGGGTGGATTTCAGGACGGCACGGCGGCTGCCGGCCTTGCCGCCAAGCAGCGGCGGCGGACCTACTCCACGTCGCTCGTCGACGTGGACGGCGACGGCGACCAGGATCTCGTCGTGGTCTCCGACTTCTGCGGCACTGATCTCTACCTCAACGACGGCCACGGTCGATTTGAAGACGTGACCGACAGCCGGCTCGACGCCCCGCGAACCTTCGGGATGTCGCACACCTTCGCCGACTATGACCGCGACGACCGGCTCGACTTCTTCGTGACCGGAATGAGTTCGACCACGTCCCGTCGGCTGGAGCGGATGGGCGCCTTTCCCGCGGGCTACGACGAGGCCAATCAAATGCGGGCGGTGATGGGCTACGGCAACCGGATGTATCTGGGCCGCCCGGATGGCAGCTTTGCCGAGCCGCCGTACAAGGATTCCGTGGCTCGGACTGGCTGGTCATGGGGGTCGGTCTCCGCCGATTTTGACAACGATGGCGACGAGGACATCTACGTGGGCAACGGCCACGTCTCGGGCAAGAGCACGGAGGATTACTGCAGCAGTTTCTGGTGCCACGACATCTATCTGCTGCCGGGCGTCGCGGGCAATGACATGAAGTCCTATCTCGACGCGATTCCCAACCGCACTCAGATTTCCTGGGACGGGTTTCAGGTCAATTCGCTGCTCGTCAATCAGGCCGGGCGAGGCTTTCAAGACCTGGGCTTCATGCTCGACGTCGGCTTCGATTACGACTCCCGCCAGGTGATCGCTACCGATCTCGATCTCGACGGCCGGGTCGACCTCGTCATCGCCCGACAGCCGGAGGACCTGCTCGCCTCGTTCGCCGACGAGAATGGCTGGCCCTCGCTGATGCTCTACAAAAACAGCCTGCCCGAAGCCGCCGCGAGAAACTGGATCGGCGTCACGCTTTCCGGGGCCCCCGGAGTGTCACCGCTCGGGGCGACGGTGGTGCTCGATACCGATCGCGGGATCCGCCGGCAGGTCGTGGTGGCCGGCGACTCGTTCCTCTGCCAGCATCCGGCCCAGAAGCACTTCGGGCTTGAGCCCGATGCGGCCGTGAAGTCGATCACCGTTGTGTGGCCCAACGGTACGGAGACGACGCTGACTGCGCCCGTGCCGCGCCGCTACCACGCCGTCGCCCCGCCGCCGGCTCCCTGATCATCTCGGCGACGCTGCCAGAAAGCAGAATTCCGAACCCGGCGAGGCTCGGGGGTCGGCGAACGCTCGCGGAGCATCGGGGCGTATCCTCGCCCGCGACGCGACTTTTGCCGCCCCCGAGCCGGTGCACGCTGAACCGGACCAACTCGGGGGGCGTTTATGGGAGGATGGTGCGGTCGGCGTCGCGACGTGCGAGCCAGCGGGCCCGGTGGGGCAGCGGCGACGTGCCGTCGAAGTAGGCCTCGAGTTGTGGCCAGAGGTGGTCGGCGACTTTTCGGCCGAGTTCAAGCCCGGCGACGTTGTCGGCCTGGATGTGGTAGCCCCCCATCACCCGTGAGATGCCGGCCATCTCGGCGGCGGCCGTGAAGGTCGGTAGCGGCAGGAGCACGTCGCAGCTGATCTTCGGGTCGGCCAGCATCTCGGCCAGCGGGCGGCCGTCGAGCTGCTGCATCTCCTGGCAGGTGAAGCCCTGCTCGGTGAGTTCGCCGGCGCGTCGCGGCTCGACGAAGCCGCAGGTGTCGCTGCCGGTGAACAAGGCCAGGATCCGGCTGCAGCCGCCACTGACGCAGCTGTGTCCCGAGACATAGCCGGGGAAGGGGGGGGTGATGAAGGTGCTGGGCGAATAGGGAATCCAGTCTTCGCCCTGGATCGTGGTCACGCCCTTGCCCGGCCCGGCCCAGCCGCGGATCGGTTTGCCCCGATAGAGATGGTGGATCAGGGTCCACGGACGGGAGCTGTCGTAGAACCGCTTCGAATCCCAGGCGGCGATGAACGTGTCGAAGGCGCAGGTTCCGACGGTGAAGAACAGCTTCACATCGCGGTCGAGATCATTGCGATCCCGCCGGGAGACCACCAGGGCGAACTTGAGCCAGTGGCCCGACTGCCCGGTCGATCGCGGGCCGTCCCGCATGAATTCGACGATCGCCTTCTGCTCGGGAGTGAGGCTGGCGTTGAAGGCGATGCATTCCTCCACTTCCCGGGCGAGTTCCGGCGAACCCACCAGCGGCGGCGGGCCGGGCCGAAACTGGTCCGACCGCTCGAGCCCGAACGGCAAGACGCGATACCAATGGGGCGTGAGGAAGCCGACCACGATCGTGCCCCCCTTGCCGTCGTCGAAGGGAATCAGCTGCCAACGGTCGGGATCGTGGATCGTGTCGGCCGGATTGACGACGCGATACATCGTGTAATCGGAATAGGGCTCGCCGCTGCCGCCGGCTTCGTCGCCGAGTTGATTCGCACCGTCGCCGTGCCGGTAGGCAAGCAGCAGCCGCGCGACGTGATTGCCGATGCCGACCGGAGTGGCGAGATCCTCCGAGGTGTCGTTCGGATCGTAGCCGAGTTTCCGCATCTCGCCGGTGAGGTAGTCGGCGAAGTGTGGATACTGATCAAGGCAGGTCCGGTACATCGCATGGGCGATCGCCGTCTGCTGATTGGCCGGGCTCCTCTCCGCCGCGGGCCGCCGCAGGGTGTCGCCTGTGAGGGTGCCCACCGCCCGGTCGTCATAGGCGGCCCAGGCGTCGAACATTGCGGTGACGGGGATCACCATCTGCCGCGAGAGGATCGTCGGCTGGGCTCCCGTCCGCTCGACATCGCGGGCGGCCGCCTCGAGCATGATCTCGACCCAGCGGGCGGCGGCCGACGGCTGATACGGGGCGGCTGCCGGCACCTCGGCCTCGGGAATCTGCTGGGCCCGGATGGCCCGCCCCGGCCCGGCCACACATACGAAGCCCAGCAACAGCCAGGAGGCTATGCGACGAACGAACACGGTGCTGCGGTCTCCGAAACCAAAAGATCCCCCGAACCATCCCAGTATGCGAAGCCGAGTCGGATTCGCAACCGGGTCCGTGCGCCGGCAGTTCCGAACTTGGCCGTGGCTGTGTCCCGAGCCGCACCGCCGCGGGGCGGGTCTGGCTCACTTGCGCGGGGCCGCCGTCCAGACGAGGCGGGCTGGCTCGCCGCGGCGGCCCACCAGAATGGCGTGCTGGTCGAAGGCGGCGGCGATGGCGACGGCCTCCACCTCTGGAATGCCGAGCACGAGCAGGCTGGGCTCGGCCGGCCAGTCGCCCGCGTCACCCTGGCCCGAACCGGGCAACCAGCCATGGCCGCGGTCGCGGAGGGCCGCCTCGAGCCGGGCCATGCGGGCCGCATTTTCAGCCTCCGGCAGGATTTGCGAGCGGGGATTGCAGGCCGTGATGAAGGCCCAGCCGTCGAACGCTCGCCCGGCGAGCAGGCGATCGACCTCGGGCGACGGCGTTCCGCAGCGGATCATGAACTCCGGCCGTCCCGTGACCGACAGGACCATGTAGCTCGTTGCCCGGTAGGCCGCTTCGAGCCGAGGGGCAGCCGTCATGGTCGCGGCCTCGGCCTAGCGGCGGAGCCAGGGAGGCAGCTTGGGGAGCCGCATCCCCACGACGGTCGTCGAGCCTGAGCCGGTCAGTTCCGGGTTCGCCGGATCGCTGACCGACAGCGACTGCTCGCCCACCGTCGCGAAGGTCACGCGGAGCAGGGCGATGCCGTTGACGAACTCCACGCTGCCCGGCAGCGAAGCCTCGGTGTCGCTGCTCGAAAGGTCGAGGGTGCCGCTGAACCCGCGGACGAGCCGACCCTCGGCATCGAGGGCGGCGAGCTGCACGACCATCGGCAGGCCGGCGATGACCTGTCTGGGCAGCCAGACGCTGATGCGCGCCGCGGTCGGTGCCTCCTTGACGCTGGTGGTGGCGGTCGACTTGAGCTCACCACCCGACACGGTGAGTTGCTGCTCGCCAAGCGTCGCGAAGGCCACCTGGAAATACGCCCGGCCACGGCGGAATTGGATGGTTTCAGGGAGCGTCGCTTCCGCATCGCTCGTCGCCAGCGTGGCCGAGCCACTGAAGTCGCGAATCGGCGCGCCGTCGGCATCGATCGCCACGACGGCGACGGTCGTCGTCGCCCCCGCAACCACCTCGGGCCGCAGCTCGATGCGGAAATCGGCCACTACCGGCTGGGCTGCGACGATCGTGACCGCCTCGGCCGTGAGATCGCCGGCCTTGGCCGTGAGGGTTTGCTCGCCCACGGTACCGAACGTCACGGTCATCAAGGCTCGGCCCCGTTCGAAGGTGACCGTCTCGGGCAAGGTGGCAGCGGCATCGCTGCTGGTGAGGCTCACCTCGCCGCTGAAGTTCGGCACGCTCCGGCCGTTGGCATCGAGCGCCATCAGCATCACCTTCACCGGCGCGTCGGCCCGGGTGGCTTCCGGGAGCCGGATCACGAGCTGAGTCGCCACGATCGGCTCAGAGACTTGGGTCGTGTCAGAGCCGGTGATCGGAGTCTCGCCCGCGGTGCTCACGCTCAGCGTTTGCTCGCCGGCGGTCCTGAACACGACGCTGACATAAGCACGGCCGCGGGAGACCGCGACCGTCTCGGGAACGCTCGCGGCCGCGTCGGTGCTCGCGAGCGCGACCTCACCGCTGAAGGCCACCGGCCGGCCGTCGGCTCCGATCGCCATGATCAACGCCCGCACCGGCAGCCCATTGGGCACCACCGAGG
>JBJOHE010000042.1:0-9416 GCA_046047895.1 Planctomycetota bacterium
AATCCTTCTGCGGCCACACGATCCTTCAAGACGACATGCTCGTGGTGCCCGACGCCCGAACCGACCCGCGGTTTCACGACAACCCGCTCGTGGTCGGCGAGCCGTTCATCCGGTTCTACGCGGGCCATCCGCTGGCCGGACGGTCTGGGGGCAACGTCGGCACGCTCTGCCTCGCCGATAGCCGGCCTCGCCAGCTCTCCAGCCATGAGGCGTCCCTCCTGCGGGAACTCGCGGGCGTGGCGGAGCGCGAGATCGGCCTCGTCGATCTCGCGAGGCTTCAGCGGCAGCTCCTCGACACCAAGGCCAAACTCGAAGCGACCCAGCGGCGGCTGAACCGCGAACTGGCCGACGCCGATGCCTATGTGCGTTCGCTTCTCCCACCGCCGCTCGACGCCCCCGGCATCTCGGTGCGGCACCGGCTGCTCACCTGCTCGGAACTGGGAGGCGACATGCTCGTGGCCCTCCCGCTGGGCGACGGCCGGCGGACCGTGCTCGCGGTGCTCGACGTGGCCGGCCACGGCGTGGGCTCCTCGCTCCTCTCGGCGACGGCCGCAGTCGCCCTTCGCCCTGGTGGACTTGGGGAAGCCGACTTAGGCAGCCCGGCAGCGGCCCTCGCCGCCCTCAACCGGGCCTTCCCGCTCGATCGCACCGATGGCAAGTTCATGACAGCCTGGTACGGCGTCTACGACAGCTCATCTCGCTCCCTCACGTTCGCGTCGGCGGGCCACCATCCGGCTCTTCTGGTCCCGCCGACTGGTCCCAGCCAGCAGCTCGGCGACCCAGGCCCGCTTGTTGGCTTCTTCCCCGACGCAAGCTACGGCGAACAGACCCTGATCATCCCGCCCGGCAGCTTGCTCTACCTGTTCAGCGACGGTGCCTTCGAGGTGGCTGACGCCGCCGGAAGCCTGCTCGGCTACGACGGCTTCGCCGAGTTCGTCGCCCAGGAGGTCTGCAGGTCGCCGGCCACGGGCCCCGGCTCCGCCGACGATCGCCTCGATGGGATCGTGGCGGCTGTCACACGGCACGCCGCCGGCCCGATCACCGACGACTTCGCCCTCCTCGAGGCCCGACTGTCCTGAGTCTGTCGCGGTTTCGGTACCGGGCTTCTCTGGATTCGCCGCCGGCCAGAGCGTCGGTCTTCAGTGAGTGAGACCGCGGGGTGCCACATAGGTCTGGATGCCGGAGGCTGGAATCCGGCTGATCGTGACCACTTCTCCAGCGATGGCAACCGCAAACTTGAGGGGCTCTCCGGTCCGGTTGAAAACGATGGCTGCCCGTGAGTCGTCTGGACAGGCGATCCTCAGGATTCCTTCAGACATCGTTCAGCCGGGGTACGAACAACACGGCGACGGATCACGTGGCCGGCGAAGCCCAGGCCTGCGAGTGCGAGCATGGCACATGTGCTCGGCTCTGGAACGACGTTCACCACCAGGCTGCCCGTCGTGAAGTACGCAGACTTTCCATCACCGAGATCGAAGGCCTGGGCGGATCCCAGGTTGAGCAGGCCCGTCGTGTCGATGGTGGCTGATCCGCCGATGATCGTGTAACTGCCCACATCTGCCGCACTGGTCAAACCAACCAGGTCGTCGATCCCGAAGTCCACGAAGCTCACGCTCGGTCCGTTGACGAGCAATGTCTCGGTGGAACTGAAGACAAACTTGGCCCCCGAGTCGAAGGCCACCGTGCCGGCCACGGAGCCCGCCCCGGCAAGGGCCGCACCCGCGCCGACAGTGACGTCACCGGCGAGACCGCCGTTCAATTCCAGCGTCAGTGTGCCGGCGGTAATCAGGGTCGCGCCGGCGTATGCCTGGGAGCTGCTGAGGGTCAGGCTCCCGGCACCCAACTTCTCCAGACCGCCGACGCCAGCCAGCGACTGACTCGTCGCCACATTGAAGCCGTTGCTGTCGATCCGAATGCCGCCGCTGGCCACGTTCGCCGTGTCGAGATTCTCGATCAGGTTGCTCTCGTCCCGCTTCGCCCTGATCAGCCCCCCGTTGAAGTTCACCGTCGCGACCCCGGTTCCACCCGAGATCTTGGTCGCGTTCACCGTGCCGCCGTCGAGATTGAGGGTTCCCGTGGCATTGTCACGGCCCACGATGACCTCATTGCCCACGTTCAGCTCAGCAGTGCCACTGAGCGTGTACGTGCCAACTGAGGCCGCGCTGTTTTCGTTTCCGACATAGACCTCGTTCTGCACGGTGACCGTCCCACCACTTTGCGTGAACACGCCCGTGGCCTGGTTGTGGCCGATTTGCAGTTTGTCTCCGGTGTTCATGGCTCCGTCGGTCATGACCATCGTGCCCGACGAGCCCTGTTCCTTGCCGATGAAGATGTTGTTGGCCGCCGTCAAGGATCCGCCGCTCAGGTTGTAGAAGCCGGTGCCGATCTTGTTGTCGTCCCGCGTTCCCACGCCGAATTCCCGATTCACGCTGATCGTGCCGGCTGTCTGGTTCAGAGTGCCGGTGCCATCGCGTCGCCCGACATACAGGTTTCCATTGCCCGAGGTCGTGAGCGTGCCTCCGTCGACATTGAGAACGCCCGTCCCGCTCTCACGCCCCACGACGACCTCATTGGCCACACTGAGTGATCCCGTGCCTCTGAGCGTGTAGGTGCCCGCAGCGAGGGCGTTTTCGTTGCCGATGTAGAGCTCGTTGGTCACGCTCATCGTGCCGCCGCTCTGGGTCACGGTGCCCGTGCCATTGTTATTGCCGACAAAGGCTCTGTCGCCCACGGTCACGCCGCCGGTTTCGAGGCTCAGGTCGCCCACGCTATTGCTGTTATCACCGATGAAGAGCTGCCCGCTGACTGCGAGCGTTCCGCTTGTGTTCACTCGCAACGTTCCGGTCCGATTCTCTCCAAAAGCACCTACCAGCAGATTGCCTGTGGCGTTCAGCGAGCCCGAGCCCTGGGCAAACCCCGTGACCCCGGCACCAGCCGAGGCCGTGTCCGCGAGGTTGTAGGTACCCGCCGTGTCGTTCTGGCCGATGAACATCCAGCTGCCGCCGCCGGTGCCGGCGGTTCCGGCGACGTGATCGACCCGGCCACCGCCACGCACGATGATGTCGTTGGGCGTGGCCGAGATGTCAGCAGAAATCGTGGCGATGTTCGCGGGGGCGGTGTCGACAACCGCGTTCTGGGCGACGGGAACATTGCCCAGGCTCCAGTTCGTCGCGTCATTCCAAGCCGTGCTCGTGCCGCCGGTCCAGACGTTCTCCTGGCCGCGGACGATCGATGATCCCGATGCCGCAATAAGGGCAGTCAAGGCGGCCACGGCCACGAAGGCACGAGCCACCCCCATGCCGTCCAAGCCCGAGGTCGTGTGAAGGATTTCTTGCCGTGAACCTGCTTCGCGTCGCGGAAAACCCATCGCTACCCTCCTGCACGTGTTGATTGCCGTCCCAGGCGAATCGACGACCGCCGACCGTGGCAATGCGACGTCGCCCCCCGCCGCGCCATGAGGCCACGCAGGCTCATGGCAAACAACACGTGACAATAGGACGCTCCTGGGAGATTCGCTATTGGCGGTTCCGACAATGGGCCTCGTGGAGAACCCGACCGGCAGGCACCCCCCCACACCGGAGCCGCCCGCAGCAGCGCAGCCGCCGCCGGGGGAGGAAGTCTTGGAAGAAACCCACCGCCCCGTCACCCACAAGCGTCTACGATACGGAGGGTTCCGACGCGACCAACCCGCGGTTCCAGGCAGCCCTTCCCCCGTGGGCGGAGGCCGCAGAAGAACGAGGGGAGCAGAATTGTGGCGATCGTGCGACAACACGTTGCTCCGTGGTGGTGGTCCATGCTCGCGGCCTTCACGGCGGCCCAGGCGGAGTCGGTTTCGCAGCCCACAGAGCCGCCGGGCCTGGTTTCGATCGTGAGCCTGATGGCCTCACCGGTGGCTGGCGACGGACGAGTCGTGCGGGTTCGCGGAGTCGTGACCTGGCGACGCGGCAACGGCATGATCATTCAGGATGATTCGGCGGGCATCTGGCTGGAGGTTGCCGATGCCCAGCGGGCCGGTATCTGGCAGGCGGCTGGTGATCCTCCTGCCACCATCCACGAGGGCGTGGAACTGGACGTGGAAGGGCGGGTGAATCGGGGAGGCTATGCGCCAAACATTCTCCCTACGGTGATTCAGCCGCTCGGTCATGCCGAGCAACCCTCACCCCGGCCGTTCGACCCAGACCGGTTTTTCCAGGGGGCTGATGACTGCCTCCGAGTCTCGGCCCGAGGCGTGGTGCAAGGGGTTCGTGACGACGGTGACCGGTGGCTTCTGCTCACGGCCGACCAGGGAAGACGGTTTACCGTGGCGATCGAGAAAGATCGCCTTGGCAGCCCGCCGGAAGCCTACGTCGATTCGGTCATCCGCTGCATCGGCGTGGCCACGACCCAGTTCAACACCCGGGGCCAATTCCTTGCCCCGCGGATCAATGTCACGGCGATGGCCGATCTCGCCATCGAACGGCAGCCTCCTTCCGCAGCGTTTGAGTCGCCGCGGGTGGGGCTCAGCGAGCTCGGAGGCTACCGGCCGGAGCAGCCGACCGACCATCGCATCTGCACGAGGGGCGTGGTCACCTATGCCGTGCCCGGACGGTTTCTCTATCTGCAGGAGGGCTGCCTCGGGCTTCGGGTCGAAACACCGTCGCAGGAACGACACGAGGCCGGAGACCTGGTCGAGGTCGCGGGTTTCATCAACAGGAATGGCTTTGTGGCCTCGCTGAGTGAGTCAGTGGTGCGCACGGTTGGCCGAGAAGCCCCGCCAACGCCTCTGCCCATCCAGCCGGCGGCGATTGCACAGGTCAATGCCCTGGCCGCAGAGCGGTTCACCATCGCCCGGCCAGGCGACTACTACGGCTGCCTCATCACGTTTGGTGGACGTGTCATCGATGTTCAAGGGGGCAACCACGGCGGAGAAGTGCTCCTGCTGGCCGGCGACACCGGCGTGACTGTTTTGGCGGATGCACCTGTGTTCCGGCAACTCAAAAACCTCGAGCCAGGAAGCAGGGTTACGGTCACCGGTATCGCGGTCCCCGAACCGGCCGTTGCAGACGACTCCGTCGGCCTGATGCAGCCCGCCAGCCCCCTCCGGATCCAGGTGCTCATCCGCTCAGCCGCCGATCTCGCCGTGATTCAAACCCCATCGTGGTGGAAGCCCCATCGCCTGCTCGCCGCGCTCGCCGCAGTCGGCGCGATTGCGGCGATCGCTGCCGGCTGGATCGTGTTGTTGAAGCGGCAGGTCGGCCGCCAACTCTCGCTGATCGAGTCGCAGTTGCAGGCCAAGGCCAGGTTGGAAGAGCGGCAACGAATTGCCCGTGATTTTCACGATACGCTGGAACAGGATTTGGCGGGCATCGCCCTCCGCATGGATGCCGCCGCCGGGCGGGTGAAGGACGATCGCGCTCAGGCTGAGTTTGAGCAGCAGCGGGCACTTCTGGCGAGGCTGCGGGCCGAGACGCGGGATTTCCTCTGGGATCTGCAGGACCGGCAACGGATTGATGGCTCGCTGGCCGAGTCCCTTGCCTCTCAGGTGGCCTATCAGGGATCGCTCGTGTCTGTGCCCATCACCCTGAGCATCGCGGGCACGCTCCCAACGCGGATTCCGTCTTTGGTGCAGTATCATCTGTTGCGAACCGCACGAGAGGCTGTGGCCAACGCCATCAAGCATGCCGACCCCGCGCGGGTCGACCTCCGGCTGACGGGTGATGCAGCGGGAGTTTGCCTCGAGGTGATCGACGATGGCGGTGGTTTCGATGTCGAGTCGGCGGAGTCGCTCCCGGGCCATTTCGGTATCCGCGGCATGCGCGAGCGGGCTCGTCGCATGGGAGCGACGGTCGCGATTCAAAGCCGTTGCGGCGTCGGCACTCGAGTGTCGGTCCAGATCCCGCATACCTTGCTTCAACCCGGCCAGCCGGACAGCCCCGCATGACTCATCGCTCCAAGCCCTCCAAGGTTTCCGAAGCCCCGGCCACCGAATCCCCGATTCGCGTGCTCGTCGTCGACGATCATCCGCTGTTTCGGGAGGGGCTCGTTCACACACTCGGGGCGGAAGAGGGATTTGAAATCGTCGCCCAGGCGGAGGATGGGAAAGCGGCGATTGATCTGTGGGAGGCCGTGCGTCCGCATGTGGCGATCGTTGATGTGAGCATGCCCGGCCTGAATGGCATCGAGACCGTCCGCCAGTTGCGAGCCCGCAACGCCGACGCCAAGCTCCTCATGCTGACATCGTCTGAGGACCAGGCCGATGTCATCGATGCCCTCGATGCGGGAGCCGCGGGGTACATCACGAAGGACGCTCGCTACAGCGAGCTCGTCGCAGCCGTCCGCGCGGTGCACCAGGGCGGGCGTCCCCTGGGAGAGGTCGTAGCCCGCAAACTGGCGGCCCGGGATCGTGGCGGCCCGCTCACTCCCCGTGAGCTCGAGGTGTTGCTGTTGCTCCGCGAAGGTCACACCTTCATTGAGATCGGTCGCCGGCTCTCGATTACCGAGCGGACGGCCCGCGCCCACGTCGGGGCGATCAAGGAGAAACTCGGGGCGACCAACACGGCCCAGGCCGTCGCCAGGGGATTCGAGCGAGGGCTGCTTAGGGTCACAGGCTGATCAAGCAAGGCCCAGAACAGCCCGTGGCGGTCAGCCGCGGAGCAGGCGGTAGGAGATGGGGACCACGAACAACGTGAACAGGGTCGAGGCCACGAGGCCGAAAATCAACGACCAGCCCAGGCCGGCGAAGATCGGGTCGAGCGTGATCGGCAGGGCCGAGAGCATGGCCGTGCCGGCGGTCAGCAGGATCGGCCGTAGCCGCACCACCCGGCTCTCCAGGATCGCATCGGTGAGCGAGCGGCCGTGTTTCATCGCCAGCTCGATGAAGTCGACGAGGATGATCGAGTCGCGGGTGACGATGCCCGCCAGGGCGATCATTCCGATCATTGCCGTCGCCGTGAAGTAGACCGGATCGGCATGGCTGCCCACCATGCCGCCGGCATAGTGATCGAGCAGCCAGAAGCCGGGCATCACCCCCAGCAGTGTGAGCGGGATCGCCAGCATCACCACGAGTGGGATCGTGAACGAGCCGGTCTGGGCCACGAGGATCACATAGATCATCGCCAGCGCCGCCCCGAAGGCGATCCCCAGATCGCGAAACACATCGAGCGTGATCTTCCATTCGCCTTCGCCGGCGAAGCTCACGCTGATCCCGGGCGGAACGCTCCAGGGAATCCCGCTGCCGGGCCGCAGGTAGGTGGGCTCCGTCGCCGCGCCGGCAGGCCGCGGCTCCGCATCGCGGTCCATCATCACATCCACCACGCACTCGGCCGGAGGCCGGCTGGTGCATTCGGCCGTGACATAGACCACCCGCTCGAGATTCTTATGGTGGATCGTCTGGTCGACCCGGGTCTCGCGGAAGTCGCCGATCTCCGCCAGCGGCACGAGCACGCCGGCCTGCGACCGGACAGACAGCTGGAGGAGTTCACCCGCGCTCGAACGCTGCTCCTCGGGCAGGCGGACCACGATCCGCAGCGGGTTTCGTTCGCCGGCGGTGACGAGCGTCTGGGAGCGGTCGCCGGCTACCGCGGCCCGGATCACTCCAGCCACGTCGGCCGCCGACACTCCGGCGATCGCCGCCTTCTCCTGATCGACCTCGAAAACGAGCTTGCGGGCGGCCGCCTCGCGGCCCGTATCCACCTCGACAACGGCCGGCTCTTCCCGCAGCCGGTCGGCCACCACGTCGGCCGCGTCGAGCAGATCGCCGTAGCTGGCATCGGGGCCACCCTGCACCTCGGCCACGATGCTTGCGAGCACTGGCGGCCCCGGCGGCAGCTCCACCACCCGCACGAGCGCCCCCTCTTCGCGGCCGATTGCGTCGAGTTCGTCCCGGAGCCGCAGGCCAATGCCGTGGCTCTGCAGCCGCCGGTGTTTCTTCCCAACGAAGTTCACCCGCAGTTCGCCCTCGAAGGGCCGCGATCGCAGGCCGTAATGCCGCACCAGGCCGTTGAAATCGATGGGGCCGGCAATGCCCGTGTGGCTCGTGAAGTCGATCACCTCCGGCTGCCGGGCGATCGCCTCCTCGAGCCTGGCCACCACGGCCCGGGTGCGTTCGAGCGACGTGCCCTCGTCCATATCAACGAGAAACAGGAGCTCGTTCTTGTTGTCGAAGGGCAGCATCTTCAGCGGCACCATCCGCAGGGCACCCATGCCGGCTGCCGCCACCGTCGCCAGGGCCGTGAGCAGCAGAAACGTGGAGCCGATGAACCGCGAGGAGATCAGCGGGAGCATCAGCGGGCGAAACACGCGGTAGAGAAGCGTCTGCTGCACCGCGTCGTGATCGTAGAGCCCTTCGGACGGCACGTGCCCCGGTTCGCTGCCCTCGTCCCCGGAGGCCGGTCCGCGGCGATACTTCCCGCCGAGCACGTGGTAGGAAAGCCAGGGGGTGATCGTGAAGGCCACGAGCATCGACATCGCCATGGCCGTCGGCACCCCGAGGGCCATCGGCGACATGTAGGGGCCCATCATCCCCGAGATCGCGAACAGCGGCAGGAAACTCACGATCACCGCGAGCGTGGCGCTGATCAGCGGAGGCCGGATCTCGGCCACGGCGTCGAGCACGATCCCGCGGGTGGCCTTCTTCCGCTCCTCGAAGTGGCGGGCGATGTTTTCCACGTCCACGATCGGATCGTCGACGAGCATGCCGAGCGCCAGGATCAGGGCGAAGAGCGTGACGCGGTTGATCGTGTAGCCGGCGAGGTAGTTGACGACGAGCGTGAGCCCGAACACCACCGGCACGGCCACCGCCACCACGAAGGCCTCCCGCCAGCCCATCGCCACGGTCAGGAGGGCCACCACGATCACGAGGGCCACGGCCAGGGCCTCGACGAGTTCGTTCACTTTTTCGTTGGCCGTGAGGCCGGCGTTGCGGGTGACAACGAGCTCCATGTCGTCGGGCACCACCTCCCGCGCCATCGCCTCCGCCCGGGCGAGCACGTCGTTGGCCACGCGAACGGCATTGCTTCCCTTCTGTTTTGAAACGGCGATCGTGACCGCGGGCGTGCTCACCCCGCCCGGCTCGGCCCGGCCGGCTGAGTGGTGCTCGGCGGCGTGCTCCCGGCCCACGACCGTGCCCGGCGCGCCGGCATGCTCGGCCAACGCGACCGCCGGTCCCCAGCCGTGCCGCACGAAGTCACTGATCTCGTCCGGGCCGTCCGTGATCTCAGCCACGTCGGCCAGCCGCACGGGGCGGCCGTCGTACACCCCCACCACGATCTCGCCAAGGTCGCGGGCCGAGCGGATCGCATGCCCCCCCTCGACACCGACCATCCGATCGTCGCGGGTGTACTGCCCGGCGGGCATCACCCGACCCGAGAGGTCGATCGCCCGGGCCACCGCCGCCGGGTCGACGCCGTAGGCGGCCATCCGTTCGACCGTGGGCTCGA
>JBJOHE010000043.1:0-4702 GCA_046047895.1 Planctomycetota bacterium
AGCCAGTATGCGAGCGTGGGCACGATCCTCGCCGAGGAGGCCACGCTCGTGGTACGAGGGAGCGGCAGCCTCACCACCGGCTCCGATCTCAACATCGGCGACACCGGCAACGCCACCGACACGGCCCGAGGCACGCTCGTTCTCCAGGATCAGGGGCGGATCACGGTCGAGTCGGCGGGCGGCTTCTTCGTGGGCTCGGGCTTCTTCGCCAACACGAAGGCCGAGGGCAGCGTGGTGCAGACGGGCGGGTCGCTCACGGTCAACGCCGGCTTCGACGGCGGGTTCGTGATCGGTGGCCGCAGTTCCAGCCTGCCCGTCGGCAGCTACCACCTCGACGGCGGCACGGTCACGGCGAACACCAACCTCCAGGTGGGTGGCCGCGGCACGGGCAGCATCGATCAGACCGCCGGCAGCTTCACGGCCAACGGCTTCGTCTCGATCGGCCGCTACCAAGGGGCTCTCGGCGAATGGACGCTCAGCGGCGGCTCGCTCACGCAGGTGGGCAGCGGCCGACGGCTGATCGTCGGCGAAGGGGGCAACGGCTCGCTGAACTTGACCGGCAGCGGCGAGGTCTCGCTGGCCGGCCCCCTCCAGTTGGGCTCCCAGGCCTCGGCGACTGGCACGGTGCGGCTCGCCGGCGGTGTGCTCACGGCGCCGAGGATCTATCGCGGCAGCGGCGCGGCCACGTGGGAGTTTGACGGCGGCGTGCTCCGGGCGGGGGGCAGCAGCAGCGGTTTCATGCAGGGACTCTCGAGTGCGGTCATTGCCGCCGGAGGGGCGATCATCGACACGCAGAACTACAGCATCACGATCGCCCAATCGCTGCTACACGATCCGGCACTCACCATGGCAGACGGTGGGCTCGTAAAACGGGGTAGCGGCATACTCACGCTTTCGGCCGCCAACACCTACACCGGACCGACGGTCGTCGAGGCGGGCACGCTCCGGCTCGCGCACGCCGCGGCCCTGGGCGGAAGTGGCGTCCGACTCGAGCCGGGGAGCCTGCTCGCCCTCGCCCCTGGGCTCGTCGTGCAGACGGCCGCTCTCGACCTGGCGGGGGGCCGGATCGACCTGGCTGATGGCCGGCTGGAGATTGCGACGGGCGGCACGACCGAAGCTGCCCTCCGTGCAGGGCTGATCGCCGGCCGCGGGGCAGGAAGCTGGAACGGCGGAGCGGGGCTCATGTCATCGACGGCGGCGGCCAAGGCGGGCAGCCTTGAACTCGGCTATTTGATGGCGGCCGACGGCTCCGCGATCGTCGCCCTCGCCGCCCCGGGCGACACCGATCTCAACGGCCGGGTGGACGTGTTCGATCTCGTCGCGATCGGCGGTGGCGGCGACTACGGATCGGGCGGGGCGGCACGCTGGGCCACCGGCGACCTGAACTACGACGGCAAGGCAAATATTTTCGACATCGTGGCGATCAACACTTCGGGCGCTTACGGCCTGGCCAGCTACCGTTCGGCGGCGGTGGCAGCCGTGCCCGAGCCTGCGACGGCCATCCCCTCGGCCCTGCTGGCGATTGCCTGGGCGACCCGCCGGCGCGGTATGCTCCGCGGTCGGACCCAGACACCCGGAGGCTGACCGACCATGCCGCGACGATTGATCGGCGGGATCGTGGGCTGCGGACTCACCGCCCTGATTCTTGCGACGGGCTGCGAACCACCTCCGGCCGAGAAGCCGGCGGCCGCCAAGCCCCCGGTGGAAACCCGGAAGACCGTCGGCAAGACGACCCAGAAGGTGCTCGACCTGGCCGAGGCGAAGGCCAAGGGGGGCGTGGTGGCCGACATCACCGCCGAGCGGTCGGGACTCGAGGCCGTGACAGGCGCCTACCGCTCGGCCGTGGGCCAGGTGTCGATCCTCGCCGTCGAGCACAAGATGCAGCTCGACAAGGCGGAGCACGGCTCGTCGCCGAAGACCCATGCCGAATTCATGAAGCGGATCATCCAGCCGGGCGGTCCCGACGGCGTCTCCCTGCCGCTGCTGCCCTACTACCAGGAATACGCCTTTGATCCGGACCGGCAGGGCCTGGTAATCGTGGAATTTCCGGAACTCAAGGCCCAGCGGGAACGGGAAACGACCGGGGCGGCGGGCCTCTGAAGCCCGTCTCGTCAGTGCGAATCCAGGCCGGCAGCGCCTCACTCGCGCGACAGCTCGAAACGGCGCGGGATTGCGGTTTTTTTGAGCAAACCGCGGCCTGGCCTGCTCCAATCCGGCGACTCCCGGCCGCGGCCCACCCGTACTTGCCGCGAAAAACAGCTGACGGCGGCTTTGGCACGCGATCTGCTGTATGACTCTGGTGGCGGACGAGTCGATCAGCGTGATCGGACGAGGAAGCGACATGGCCCCGACGGGGCTGATTCAGGAGAACGAACGATGAAAAAGATCGAAGCCATCATCCGGCACTTCAAGCTTGAAGAGGTGAAGGACGCGCTCAACGCCCTGGGCGTGAAGGGCATGACCGTGACCGAGGTCCGCGGCTTCGGCCGCCAGAAGGGCCACACCGAGACCTATCGCGGCGCCGAGTATTCCGTCGACTTCCTGCCCAAGGTGAAGATCGAGGTCGTGGTGGGCGACGACGAGGCCCAGAGCGTGATCAGCAAGATCATGACCACCGCCCGCACCGGCCAAGTGGGCGACGGCAAGATCTTCGTGACAAACCTCGCCGAGGTCGTCCGCATCCGCACCGGCGAGACCGCTGCCGGCGCGATCTGAGTTCACGGCCGCAGGGGCATCCATGTCCCCTGCGGCTCAGGGCCGGCGGCGGGGCAGCCACGCTGCCCCTCGCCGGCCGGGGCTCGCACCACCAGCCAGGACCGCCGGCCCATGTGCCAGTGGGGGCAGGCTTGGAGCCTGCCCGAATCCGGCCCGCTTCTCGGCCGAGGAACGATGTGGTGTGGAGCCCGGCTTCCGCAGGCTGCAAGCCTGCGGCCACGGGTCTGCTTGCCAAACACCCCGCCGGCAACTTCAAGGTCGGTCTTCACAGTTCAGACCGTTTGGGACCGTTCAGGCCGCTTGGAGTCTCAAAAACCCGGTCAGACCGGCAGGGGGCGGGTCATTTCGACGGGCACGACCCACGCGTCGTATTGCTCGGGCGTCACGAAGCCCAGAGCGACAGCAGCTTCCTTGAGGCTCGTTCCCTCCCCGTGTGCCTTCTTCGCGATCTTGGCTGCCTTCTCATAGCCGATGTGGGTGTTGAGCGCGGTGACGAGCATCAGCGAGTCGTCGAGATGGTGCTTGATCCGGGCGAGGTTCGGCTCGATGCCGGTCGCGCAGTGCACCCGCATCGAGTCGCAGCCGTCGGCGATCAGATCGGCGCTCTCGAGCACGTTGTGAATCATCACCGGCTTGTAGACGTTCAGTTGGAAGTTGCCCTGACTACCGGCGAAGGCGACGGTGGCGTCGTTGCCGAACACCTGGGCGCACACCATCGTGAGAGCCTCGCACTGGGTTGGATTCACCTTGCCCGGCATGATCGAACTGCCGGGCTCGTTCTCCGGGATCGAAATCTCACCGATCCCGCAGCGAGGTCCGCTGGCGAGCCAGCGGATGTCGTTCGCGATCTTGAGCAGGGCCATCGCCAGGCCCCGCTCCGCCGCACTCACCTCGACGAGGGCGTCGTGGGCCGAGAGGGCGGCGAACTTGTTCGGGGCCGACACGAATGGATGGCCGGTCTCCTTCGCGATGAAGGCGGCCGCCGTGTCGCCGAACTTCGGATGAGCGTTGAGCCCGGTGCCCACGGCCGTGCCGCCGATCGCGAGTTCATAGAGGCCGGGGAGCGCCCGTTCGATCCCGGCGATCCGGTCGTCGAGTTGGGCCCGCCAGGAGGAGATCTCCTGGCCGAGCGTGATCGGGGTGGCGTCCTGCAGATGCGTGCGGCCGATCTTCACGATCTCGCCGTAGCGATTCTCGAGATCGAGGAACACGTCGCGGAGCGCCCGCACCGCCGGCAGCAGGCGATCGTGGATCACCTCGACGGCGGCGATGTGCATCGCCGTGGGGAAGGTGTCGTTGGAGGACTGGCCCCGATTCACATCGTCGTTCGGATGGACGGGCTTCTTCGAGCCCATCACACCGCCGGCCAGCTCGATCGCCCGGTTCGAAATCACCTCGTTGGCATTCATGTTTGACTGGGTGCCGCTCCCGGTCTGAAACACGACGAGCGGGAAATGGTCGTCGAGCTTCCCGGCGATCACCTCGTCGGCCGCGGCCACGATCAGCTTCACCGTCTCGGCGGGCAGCTGACCGAGTTCGCCGTTGGCGAGGGCCGCCGACTTCTTGAGGATGCCGAGGGCCCGCTTCACCGCCCGCCCCCACTGGAACCGCTCCACCCCGATCTTGAAGTTGTCGCGGGATCGCTCCGTCTGGGCGCCCCAATAGCGGTCGGCGGGAACCTGCACCTCGCCCATGCTGTCGGACTCGGTGCGAAAAGCGGCGGCTGGCATGAACGTGATCCTCGGGGGGCGGGAGTCGCAGTGTGTCTGGCAGACCCAAGAGTGTATCGCCCGCCGCTCCGGCTCGGGGGCGGCAAAAGTCGCGTCGCGGGCGAGGATACGCCCCGATGCTCCGCGAGCGTTTGCCGACCCCCGAGCCTGCCGTGTATCAGCCTGCCGCAGGTATTCAGCTCGATGATGCGCATCGCAGGATCAGAGCTTGATCCCCCAGACCGGACCGCGGGAGCGGTTCTTGCGGATCGGCCGCA